>CAZZEC010000138.1:0-16184 GCA_964652565.1 uncultured Bacteroidia bacterium | reverse complement strand
GTATGTTTTTGATTGAGAAAGGCTAATCTAAATGAAAAGTATGAAGCAGTATGTATATCTCGTGATATGGGTGTTATGCCTTTGGAGTTGTGGGGCTCGTGATAAGGAGGATAATGGTAGTACTTTGGATATCAGGCAGATACAACAACAAAGGCTATTTGTAGGAGAGTATACAATGGATACTTCTTTACATCGATTTATGGAGTGTCAGACGCAGACGGAATATCCTATAGCAGGTGGAGAAGGATTGAAGTTGATGCAAAAAATGTTTGTGAGTATGGGACTTGATCGGGGAACTACGATCCTTGCTGAATTTGAGGGATATGTTGCACAGCAAATCGACATAGATTCAGAATCCTCTGATATGGTAATAATGGTCGAAAAGTTTATACATTTTGACCCTGCACTCAATTGTGGAGATATAGGAATAAAAGTAACTCAGGACTCTTTGTTTATACAGATTGCTCGCGAATTAGAAAATATATCCTATATGTATCAGGACTCAGTCTTACGCGCTCAGGATATAGAGCCCGGGATGAAACTAAACGATATACTTGATTCAGAACCCATGGAAGTAGCTTTTCAGGCTTATCTTATGGCCAAGGGAGGATTATCCAGAAGGGAAGTACTGGAACAAGTGGATTCATTGCATACTGTATTGGATGTGTATGAGATTCTGAAAAGGAAATAGTATGCTGGATCAGGTCTATGCTCATTTAAGTAAAGATGATCGGTTGCATACTATTATCTCTCAGTGTGAAATATCGCCTATTATTCCACACGATAGAATATGTACTTCATTGATACATTCTATTATCTCTCAGCAACTATCTGGAAAGGTGGCAGACGTGATTACTCAAAGATTTATGGCACTTTTTGAAGGACCCGACCCCCATCCTTCAGATATACTCAATTTGGAGGAAAGCACGCTTCGCGACGTAGGTTTATCTCGATCTAAGGTACAATATGTAAGAAATGTTGCCAGTTTTTTTCTGGAAAAGGGTGAACGTATAGATTGGGGTAATCTTTCTGATGAAATCATACAGCGAGAATTAACTCAGATAAAAGGGATAGGGGAGTGGACCGTACAAATGTTGCTGATATTTACTTTAGGAAGACCAGATGTGTTTCCTAAGAAGGATTTAGTAATCAGACAATGTATAGTTAATCTATATGAGCTGAAAGAAGAGGGAAAGGAATTATTTCGAAAAATGGATGCTATTGCAGCGCAGTGGAGACCTTATCGATCATTTGCAGCCCGGCTGATATGGCAATGGAGGGAAATTTCATCTTGAGAAGGATAGTGAGCAAAAGATATTTGCGAGAATAGCATTCAATGTTTATATGGGCATAAACATAAGACCAGAAATCAAGTTTTGAAGTCCATAATCAATCTCAGATATATTTTAAATTACTTCTTAAAGCTATGAGTTACAGAGTTATTCGTTTTAATTCGAATAGATTAATACGTTACGTAGTAGGGTTTGGGATGGTTTTAGCAAGTATAGGTACATTTTCATGTAGTATAGCCACCCAAGATACAGAACCTAGACTTACAGTATATGTACACGGTCCTAAAGGTAAGGAAGACCCTGTTGGGTTAGTGGATATGGGACGAGTAATGATTAAAACAGACGAGATAAGTAAAATGGCCCCAATTAAAAAAGGGGGGAAAGCTGAATTCGGGAAAATTTCTCCTGAGTTGCTGGGAAAATCCGTTTCTTTATATGTGACTAAAATGGGGTGGGCAACGACACATCCTGATAGTTTGTATGTACTGGATGGAAGTCCTATTTATTTAGCTGTAGAGCGTATTATACATTTAGAAGGGAAAGTGATAGATGCTACTTCATTCAAAGCAATTCCAGAAGCAAGGGTTACATTTTTGGACCAGCAGGCACTGACTACTTCAAATGGGAGTTTTTATTTCCAAATCCCCAACTCACTCAACAAAGATAGATTTACATTAACATTTCAGGCAGAGGGTTACCAGACTAAAAAGGTAGACGTCACTCCCATTGTGGGTAAGTTAGATATTAGAATGAGATCAAAGGAAGATAAGCAATAATTAATTAATAATGATCACAATCCAGCTTGAGTTGCAGTGATCATTTCCTGAGCGCTTCGAAGTGCAGATTCCGTAGGATGCTCACCACTCATCATGGTAGCTAATTCATGTACTCTTCCGACTAGTGAAAGCTGCTTGACGGAAGAAGTTGTCTTATTGCCTTCAACTTTTTTGATGAGTTTGAAATGTTGATCCCCTCTGGCAGCAATTTGCGGAAGATGCGTAATAGCCAGTATTTGGTACTTGCTAGCAAGTTGATGCATGACGTTTCCCACTTTATTGGCGATTTCACCACTTATCCCTGTATCAATCTCATCAAATATAAGGACGGGAAATTCCGATTTATCGGCTAAAGCTGCTTTGATTGCTAGCATTACGCGTGAAATCTCTCCGCCAGAAGCTATCTGTGCCAGTGGCCCAGCCGGAACTCCGGGATTGGTCTGTATAAGGAACTCTACGCGATTAATACCTGAAGGTAGAGCTTTCAATCGTTGATCTTCTATTTCCAGGTCTCCATCTTCCTGAACGTTTCTTTCTATCATTACATGGAAGTGAGCTTTCTTAAAACCAACTTCTGCTAAAAGCTGGTTGATAGCATCCTCTAATGCCTGCTTAGCTTCTTTTCGAAGTGATTCGATTGCTACTCCCAGTTCCGAGAGGGCTACCAACTGTTCACGATATGTTTTTTTCAGGGAAGTAATGCGTTCTTCCATAGAATTAACATCCTGTAACTGCTCACCCAATGATTCATACTTACTGATAAGTTCCTCTCCTGTTTTAACGCCATGTTTAAGTTTGAGTGAGTGATATAGCCCTAGTCTTTCTTCCACAATATTTAAACGCTCCGGATTAGACTCTGCGGATTCCAGGAAATTTTGCAAACTAAACGTAGCTTCTTTGAGAATTTCCTGTGCTTCGATCATACGCTGATAATTGCTTTCTAATTCATGATTGACATCTTGAATTTTGTCCAATGCATCTGTTACTTCGCTAAGTTGACTGTAAATAGATACATCTTGGTGATACAGTTGGTTTACAGCAAATTCCAGTGACTCTCGGATATCTTCGGCATTTTGGAGTAACTTCAGTTCACTTTCAAGTTCTTCCTCTTCCCCAGGTTGAAGTTGTGCTTCCTCGAGTTCACTTACCTGATGTGAAATATAGTCGTATTGTTGCCTCATTGAAGCTTCTTTCGTCTCAAGTTCACGAATCTCTTTAGCCAATTGATGACATTCTGATAAGGAACGTTGAAAAATAAGGACTTGCTCTTCGCTTCCAGCGAAGGCATCTAGCAGATCAATTTGTTTATCTGAGGCGAGGAGATATTGATTTTCATGTTGGCTATGTAAGTCCAGCAACAGTTCTCCTACTTGACGAAGTGTTTGCAAAGAAACGGGCGTATCATTGATAAATGCACGAGATTTACCATTAGGGCGTGCTTCTCTACGAATGACAATCATGTTATCATCCAGGTCAAACTCATCCATCGCTTTTAACTGTTGCAAGATGGAAGGTGCCAGGTGAGTAAATACAGCTTCGATAATGCATTTCTCTTCAGATAAGAATATAGCTGAATTATCTAACCGTCTGCCTATGATGAGGCCTAGCGCACCTACTAACAAGGATTTTCCTGCTCCTGTTTCACCTGTAAGTATATTTAATCCAGAGGGTACCTCTACCTCCGTCTCATCAAATAAGCCATAATTTTTGATATACAGCCTTGTTAGCATGTAGTACCTTTCTTAAGTGGTGAAGGGAATCATGTGTCATTGCCTGTATCACAATAGGATTTTTAAGATTCCCAGATACAAAGATAGTTGATTTTACATTTATTTAAACGAATATTTAGCTAAATTTAGTAGCTTTTTTTCTGGGCTTAACGATGGATACAAATGAAAATGCTAAATATATGGGTATAATTGTATCTAGTTCAGAATGTTAAAACTATTAGAATGTATTCATTCCACGCTTTAAACCTATGCTACGGGTTCTTGTACGGGAAATGTACTGGCTTCATTCACAGCCTGGGTCAGATCTTTTGTAGCATGTTGAGTCATTGAATCTTCCCAGTTAAAAGTTTGTTGAAAGTGTTGGAGTACGGTTTCCTGGTATGTCCTGATACTCTCAATATCAAAATACAATCTTCCGGTTCTTCTAATAAAAAAATCTGTGGGTTGTACAACCATTTCTTCTGATAGACAGAATTCTAATTCCGCCATTAACAAGCCAAGTTCGGCATTCTCTGAAGGAGATTTAAAGAATGACTCCAATATCTGATCTGTTTGCTTTCCATAATTGCCAACCAGGTAATTTGCATGAAAAGTCCCTAATTGATATTGTTTCAATTGATCTGCTACTTGTTGCTTATAGGTTACAACCGCTTGGTGGTTGTCAAATTCACCTCCCTTGAGCACTACTTTATGGGTAATACACTTCTTCCCTTTAACATCTATCAATTTCAACGCAGTATCTACTACACGCTCTGCCATTTTTCTATACCCTGTCAATTTTCCTCCTGCAATAGATATTAATTGGGTATCAGATACAAAAATCTCGTCTTTACGAGAGATTTCTGAGGCGGATTTTCCTTCTTCATGTATGAGCGGTCTCAGGCCTGCCCAACTGGAAATGACGTCATCGGGAGTCAGTTTTACATTGGGGAAAATATGATTCGTACCATGAATAATATATGCTACATCTTCCATTAGGGTCAATGGGGTCTCTTTATCGCCTTTATAATCTGTATCTGTTGTACCGATATAGGTGATCTTACCTCTGGGAATGGCAAACATCATTCTCCCATCAGGAACATCAAAATATACAGCTTGTTTTACAGGAAAGCGTTGATGTGGTACTACTATATGCACGCCTTTTGTCAAATGAAGGTGTTTCCCTTTGAGAGATTGATTGATCTCTCTTAGTTCGTCGACCCAGGGACCTGCAGCATTGATTACTTGATGCGCATGAATCGTGAATGGGGTACCGGTAATGAGATCAACACATTTGACTCCTTTTACTTTATTATCCTTGTAGATGAACTCCAGGGCTTTCACATAATTTACTGGGTGTGCGCCATGCTGTTCGGCTGTTTTGATCAACTCAATGGTAAGTCTCGCGTCATCGGTTCTATATTCTGCATAGAATCCGCCCCCCTCCAGTACATTCTCTCTCAAAAGAGGTTCTTTTTCCAGTGTTTGTTCCTTATTTAGCATGACTCGTTGGTCAGGCTTTTCCACCCCTGCCAGGATGTCGTATACCATAAGCCCAAATGAGGTAAGAAGTTTACTGTAATTTCCATCCTTAATGATAGGTAGGAGCATTTTTTCTGGTACTACCAGATGTGGAGCAAGTTTGTGAACAATAGCTCTTTCTCTACCTGTCTCTCTTACTAATGATATTTCAAATTGCTTCAGGTATCTTAAGCCACCATGAATAAGCTTAGTTGAGCGACTGCTGGTCCCTGCTGCGAAATCTTGCATTTCTATCAATGCAGTTTTCATATCTCTCGTGGCTGCATCCAGGGCAATACCCGATCCTGTTGCACCACCACCTATGACTAATATATCGTATGTTTCTTCTTGTAATTGAGTTATTCGACGTGATCTGTGATTATTCATTGGAAATATGTTAAAGCAATGGATACTACTTCCACCGAGAGATTTTGTATAAATAATGTTGGTTTATTTCATTAATATAGCAAAAAGCATTTACTATTATTAATACACTTTAGCGTAGAGATTTGTTAGGAGGACAAGCAGTGAGAGGAGGAAAAAATTAGCGAAACATGGCTTTAATCGATCCCCAAGTACGCTGTATAGAAGTAGGGTTATGAGAAATAGCAACAATTTCCTTTTGTACGGACTTATCGTCGAGGTGAATTTCCAATTGATAACTTATTACGCGTGGGGTACTTTTAAAGATGTTATCGTCTAGAAACTGATATTTATTTGAGCCATCAGGATCTATCTTTGATACAAAGGTAAGAATCGGCTCATCATTGATCTTGCGGTACAATTGATATTCTACGATGGGAGACTCATCTTGAACTTCCCATTCCAGCACAATGTCCGCACCATCCGAATTTATTGTAAAATAATTAAGAAAAACTCTCTGGGCTTGTGAAACATTACACAAGCAAAATAACGCAACAAAAAAAATTATCCTACTATACTTCATTAGAATCACTGTATATAGGGCTCGTTTCATGAACAATGATCGGTCACAAAACTAATATATTATTTACTAATACAAAGAATAGCACATTTGTTTAACGAAGTTAATGCTAAATTTAATATTGGCATAATACAAATATTTTCTCCCATAAACAGATTGGAGTTTTTAATATGGGATTTTGACTTGTATTTATCGTGATATACAGTTAAATTTGCCTTCCCAAAAAAATGTAACGATGAAAAAAGATATACATCCAGAATATAGAGAGGTCATTTTCAAAGATATATCCACTGACTGGTCTTTCAAAACACGATCCACGATTCAATCTAGTGAGACCATTGTTTGGGATGACGGTAATGAGTATCCATTAGTAAAAATGGAAATTACAAGTGATTCTCATCCATTTTTTACTGGGAAACAGAAATTGGTAGATACTGCAGGGCGTGTTGATAAATTTTACAACCGCTATGGAAGCAAGTTCAAAAAGAAAAGCTAAGTTATTTTTCTTAAAATATATGTAAGAGCAGTTCGATAGGACTGCTCTTTTTTTTGATGAGGGTTTGCTATACTACTACATATGAATTATGCATTATTTGAAGACCAAGCTCACTTTTCGCTATTACCATTGACGTTTACACGTCCCACTTTTGACCTGCGTATCGGTATTTATTCCTTCAAAGAAAGATGGGATCATACATTAGATAACCTAAGTATTTTGTCTTCACACGGCTATCTTCAACGCTTATACGATGTTAAATCCCCAATAAGAGAAGAATCTATTTGGATCAACGGGAGATTGACCCCTCATGACGACATATTGAAACTACTCAGTGAGGCACAGCCTGGAATATTCTATATCAACGACTTAGAAGATATTCTGCTGTTTTGGCCCTCTGTAGAGTTGGCAAATCGGTTAACAGGAAAAATTATCACCCCTTCTATGTTGCGTGAAAATGGATTGGAATCTATTCAAGTCGATATATACCCTTTGACGATATCTACATTAACAGATCTTTTTGTCAAAATCAGCACATTTATCGCTTACGATGTAGAATGGTATACTGCCCACGAAAAGGTGTTACCATTACGAGATACATATACATATGTATATGGAAAAGATAATGTCATTGTAGCACCTGGAGCAAAAGTAGAAGCAGCCGTCATCCATGCAGAAGATGGCCCCGTGTTTATTGGCCCTGACACCCATATACAGCCAGGTGCAATAGTATATGGAACACATAGTCTGGGAGAGGGGGTTACGGTGGCCATGGGAGCTAAACTTAGAGGCAATACCTGCATAGGTCCCCACGCAAAAGTAGGAGGAGAGGTCAAAAATTGCTACATCGGAGCGTATACTAACAAGGGACATGAAGGGTATTTGGGCAACTCAGTGCTAGGTACAGGATGTAATTTGGGTGCAGATACCAATGTATCTAATATGAAAAATACACTGGGAAATGTGAAGCATTGGAGCTATGTAGCCCATTCCATGAAAGATACAGGCATGACATTTTGTGGAACTGTTATGGGAGATTATAGTCGTACAGGTATCAACACTATGCTGAATACGGGAACAGTAGTGGGAGTAAGTGCACAGATATTTGGGGGAGGATTTCCTCCCAAGTTTATTCCATCGTTTACTTGGGGAGGAGTTGAGACGAAAGATACCTATCGGTTAGCAGATGCCATCCGTACTGTAGAGAAGCTAATGGGGCTGAAAAACTATTTTCTTAGTGATGTGGAAAAGGAGATACTTAGGCAAGTATATCTTGAGACAGCTCAATACCGCACGTGGGAAATGAAGGCTTGAAAGTGGTACGAGTTTCAGTAAAGAATAATTAGATAATCTCATAAACCTTACTTTGTAAAAGCCGATTATTGGTTAATTTTACATTCTTAATTTAATTAATAGTATTATACCGTTTCTTATGAGAAAAAAGATTGCTGCTGGTAACTGGAAAATGAATCTTACGATCACTGAAGCTCAACAATTGGTGAGTGAGATTGTAAATATGTACAAAGATGAGTACATGGGAGAGGGAGAAATTATATTCTCGCCTTCGTATCCATTTCTTCCAACCATACAACATTTAGTTAAGAATGTCGACAAAGTGTATGTAGCCGCACAAAATGTCCATCAGGAGGAAAAGGGAGCCTACACCGGAGAGGTTTCTGCTGCTATGTTGGCTTCTATGGGTATATCGTATTGTATCATTGGGCATTCCGAACGTAGAACGTATTTCAATGAGGATAATGCACTGTTAGCCCAAAAAATTGACCAGGCGTTATCGCATGGCTTAAAGGTCATTTATTGTATAGGCGAAAAACTTGAGGAACGGGAAGCAGGTAAGACATTAGACATTAATCAAAGACAATTGACAGAAGGAGCATTTCACCTGGATGCATCTGCTTTTTCACAATTAGTAATAGCTTACGAACCCGTATGGGCGATTGGAACTGGAAAAACGGCCTCGCCAGCTCAGGCACAAGAAGTACATCATTTTATTCGCGAGCAAATTGCTCAGAATTATGATCAGGCAGTTGCAGATAATACAACAATCTTGTACGGGGGAAGTGTAAAACCGGCTAACTCACAAGATCTGTTTTCTCAGCCTGATATTGACGGGGGACTTGTAGGTGGCGCGAGCTTGAAATCTCGAGATTTTATTGAGATCATTAAAGCGCTGCAATAATATAGGATAATATATTAATACTATGCGTATAGTGTAGTAAAGTAACAAAGGAAGTTAACATATGAGCTTCCTTTTTTTATTTATCCTTCCCTGATTTCACCAGCATCTTTCATCATGATATAAGCCGATTGAGCAATCATATCTCCCTTTTGTGTGGGTAGAATCAATCTCCGTTTGAGGCGTTTTTTACCAGGAGTATAAAATATGGTAAATGAAGCTCTGCGTTCTCCCGGGATGGTAGGATAGTAATAAATATAATCAATTTCTTTGCGAATGATTACAGGTGCAAAAGACAGTGCTCGATTTTGCCACATGAGATAAATTGTGAACAGAGATGCACCTAAAAAAAATAAAGCTAAGAAATAATTATTGAGCCAAATGAAAAAGAATAAGGCTCCAACAAATACGAATGTAAGTAGGGTATAGAATAGCAAAGCCCTTGTGATCCCCCACTTGTAAAGCAATTGTATTATGCGATGAGAGATATCTTTGCCTTCAATTTGTATTCTGTCCGGATAGATAACACAATATCCCTTACGAAGGGGGAAAGACCGGGTCCGCTGTTGCATATATTTTCTTTAAAGGTAATAGCAACGTATGGGAAGTAAAAATGATCGATGAAAGTTGCCCCTATTAATTTACATGCCTATTTCTGCCCGGGCTGATTTTTTTTTAGCCAGCGTCTGAAAGGCGCTGACCAAATCGTGAGTTCTAAAAATCTTACTCTTTATGAGGTATTTTTCAGTTGTCAGGTTCCAGCCTAGCAAATCCTCTGGAAATTTTTCCCCAAGTCCAAAATCCCATCTCTTTTCTACATATATATCTCGCTCCACTTCGTAGAATTCACCATAATAATCTTTATCACCAATCGTTTTCCAGTCTTGGTCTAGCTTTTCTTCTTTTAATTGGGGATCGCCATACAGATCTGTCCAAATATAGTATTCAGCGCCCGTGAGATTAATTAGGCCCCCTTCTAATACTGCAAATGAAGTGTCCTGAATTACCTCTCCCGCAGCGTTTTTAATTAAAATACTATGAGCCCCTTTCGAAAGCGATATTCGCTTGTAGGACTCTGGAGGCATGTTATATACTACATTATCAATCATCACTACCAACGGGTCAGTCCCTGCATTATCCAAGTCTACATTCCCACTATCGCAGCTGAGAAATGAAGAGCTAATAGAGAAAAAGATGAGAGATATGATGACGTAAAACTTCATATTTTCTTAATATTGACGCCACAAAGTATTGTATGCCCATTTATGGGTATTATTCGCAAATACCTCAAAAATGTTGTCAGTTTTACAGGTTTCTAAATGACCATACAATTACGACGCTACACAAATATAAAGTTTTTTTGTTAATTCATTAAGTAATTATCGAAAAAAATAGTCAACTCAGCACTTTTCTATTTATGAATATTAATATTAGTTCGAATTTGTCGAGTAAAAAAGGAACGAAAAATAGGATGCTCGTAATTGGTGCAGGCATCGGTGGACTTGCAACTGCGATTAGAGCAAGTATAAGGGGAGATCAAGTCACTGTATATGAGCAAAATAGTTATTACGGTGGTAAACTATCACAGATTGAGGAAAAAGGATTCAGGTTTGATGCCGGACCTTCTGTCTTCACCTACCCGGAGCTAGTAGATGAACTTTTTCATATAGCTGGAAAGGAACCGTTAAATTTTTTTAAATATGAGCCACTTGAAGTATTGTGTAATTATTTTTATGAAGATGGTACGAAAATCAAAGCATATGCTGATCCTCAACGATTTGCCAAGGAATTGAAAGATGTATTCGACGAACCTGAACATCATACCTTGCAATTTTTAGAAAAAAGTAGAGAATTGTACGATATAACATCTCATGTCTTTTTGGAGCGCTCACTACACAGCTTAAAAACATATTTACGCAAAGAGACCTTGCAATCTATCCTGAAGCTTCATAAGCTTGATGCCTTCCGAACCATGCATGAAGCCAATCAACAATTTTTTCAAGATCCCAGGCTTGTACAACTTTTTGACAGATATGCTACCTACAATGGTTCCAACCCCTATGAGGCACCAGCTACACTCAATGTCATTCCTCATCTTGAACATAATATGGGAGGATATTTTCCTGAGAGAGGGATGTACAGTATTGCACAGTCTTTATTCAGACTAGCTCAGGAGGTAGGTGTAGACTTTCAAATGAATACGTATATAGATCGTATTGTGGTTAAAGATAAGGTGGTGTTAGGAGTAGAGATCAATGGAGAATTGATCCCAGCAGATTATGTGGTTAGCAATATGGATGTGCAACCCACTTACAGGAAACTCCTACGCAATATGCCTGCACCTGAGCGGACGTTAACACAGCCCCGTTCCAGTTCAGCATTAATTTTCTATTGGGGCATGAGTAAAAGATATCCCCAACTCGATCTTCACAACATTTTTTTTTCCAGGAATTATCAACAGGAATTTGAATATATCTGGCAGAGAGAGGAAATTTGTGATGATCCTACGATATATCTTTATATAAGTAGTAAGGTACAAGCCAAAGATGCTCCTGAAGGGAAGGAAAATTGGTATTGCATGATTAATGTACCTAGCAATACAAATCAGAATTGGGATTCATTGAATGAACAGGCGCGCAGGAATATACTGCTAAAACTCGAACGGATACTCGGTATATCTGTTGAAAATGACATAGAAGCAGAACGCATTCTTGACCCCAGGGGTATAGAAAGACGTACTTCTGCTTTTCAGGGAGCACTATATGGCAATAGTTCTAATAACCGTTTGGCCGCCTTTTTACGTCATCCAAACTTTTCTCCTAATATTCGAGGCTTGTATTTTTGTGGAGGAAGTGTACATCCAGGAGGAGGAATACCGCTATGTCTGCTTTCAGCCAAGATTGTCAATGAATTGATTGAATCTAAATACGGTGTATGAACCCATCATATGAAGAGATGATTACTGCTAAGCCTACACGGTTAGGAAGATTTTGCTGGAATCTATTTTCGAAAATAAGTACCCAGTTAGTTTTCCGAAGTATTGTGGTAGAACCAACCTTAGCCTTAAATCCTCAACGGTCCATCTTATTAGTAGGTAATCACATAAGTTGGTGGGATGGGTTTTGGGCATTGCGTTTGAATCAGTTACATTTTAGAAGACATTACTATGTCATGATGCTGGAATCTCAGCTCAAGCATATGAGGTTTATGCGCCAGGGAGGTGCATTTTCCATTGACCCGGGTCATCGATCGGTGATTACGTCCATACAGTATACCGTGCAGTTACTTCAAAATCCCCAAAACTTAGTGGTGATGTATCCGCAAGGCATTATTCATTCACTGTATGAAAATGAAATACGGTTTCAGCCCGGTGTCTGTAAAATTTTAGATAGAGTAGGGGAGGCTACCGACGTAATTTTTTATGCTGCTCATATAGATTTTATGGAATATTCAAGACCCTATTTACACATTCGTCTAAACAGGTATTCTTACCTGAAGGGTGCCCACATAAAGGAGTTCAACGATGCATATCAGTTGTTTTTTGATCAAGCTATCGCCGAGCATAAGCAACTCAATCGCGTATAACTGAAAAATCAATTATGATGAATGCTCAAGTAGTACGACAGTTTTAGGCAATAATTTATTATCAAACCTTAGGGGTGAGTACAAGTCACTACCCCTAAAGAAAAAAGAGCTAGATTGTTAAGTATGAAGCAGTAATTTCCCCATCATCTACTCACAAAAATTCCTCCTGCTAATGATAATCCTTGAGATATTTCCGGAGCGATAAGCCCTAATGCATTATCCATCGTGTAAAAAATTCCCCAGCGAGTATTGCGTCCAAACGCTAACTTTCCATAAATTCCTAATCCATACATGTCCATTCCTCCACCATATGCATTGATACCTAGTGTTAGATGTTCTCCTACGGATCTTTGATAGCCTATGTTTATTAGAGGTAGATAGGTGGTAGGTGGAATGCGAGTCAAGCCCATATGTATAGAAGCAAAGATCATATCCTGCGCATTCAGTTTTATTGAGCTACCAAGCATGACAACCCCGGGAGAAGGCAGGGTATAATTTGCACGGACAGAGTCTGGAAAAAATAACGTTTGCAGTGTATCTCCCAACGAGAGATTATTGGTACCTCCCCCTTGTAAAAAATTATCCCAAATAATTCCTTCATAGTTAACATCTACACTATTGTTGCTCTGACTGCCTTCCCATTGAATCCAACCGACATTTCTGATGGCTGCTTCTAATATCCAACCTTCTTTAGGTTCATATAGTAAACCTGCATCCAGTTCCACCCCCCATCCTCTATCACCGCTTAAGGTCCCAAAAGCATCATAATCCGCCTGCAATGAAATAAGACCTCCATTCTCCGAGGTAAATAAGGTGTATTGCAAATCCTCAATTATATTTGCTCTTCTTCCCCAGATAAATTTAGGATGTACTCCAAATGTCCATTTTCCCATTTCCCAAGCAGTACCAACCCCAATTGTTGCATACGTAATACTGCGAATAGCAACATCTTGATCAGTTATCTCCTGGCCTGCATATGGAGCATTCCCCCTAAATATGAGACCGGCAGTAATACTGTCATCAGTCTGAATATAAAAAGGATCCTGATACGAAAAAGAAATTAACAACGGACGATTACCTACATTGATATTGATTGATCCACCCAGGCTATAGCCCTGTTGATAGTGGTTATCATCCTTTAGTTGTCCAATAATATCATTTTTGGTAGTTTCTGAGATAAAATTACCTCCCTTTATCAAACTTCCTATCGTAAATTGATTATTGCTCAGCCAAAGGTCTCCAAATGCATGTATCTGTAGCGATTGATAGTCTTGTTTTGCAATATTTGCTGGTTGAAACCATTGAGATGCAGGTATGTGTCTATCGAGTGACAACTGAAGGCCCTGTTGACCTACACATACTTGAAACAAAAAGGATAGTGTAAGCAATATGATAAAACGGAAGTATATGTCATTCATATAAATTAGGGTTGGGCAATGTAGTTTATATCTCCTACCAATCGAGCCTGTACCTTATAATCTGAAAATATCTTTACAGCTTCTCCCTGTGGTCTGCTACTAATTCTATAATTAAAAATAAGATATCTCCCATCTCTGAGTACTCGGTTAAGTAGAGATTTAGAAAATGTTTTCTCAATTTCAGAACTAGCAGGTTCTGTGACCCTGCCTTCTGTATTAATGTTACCTGCAGAGATCAGACCATTGTCTGTAAGAATATCAATCAATTGATAATTTTGGTCAAAAATTCCAGCGGTGGCTACCACTTCAAATGGGAATTCATTGTCAAATTGTATTTTGAGTGTTCCTCGTTCAATGAGTGCTGTATCTTCATTGGTAGTAAAACTTAGATCTGTGGTATCTTGAAGCACAAGCCCAGAAATGCTTCCTTCCAGAGGAAGTTCAAACTCCATTATACTGTACAGTTGACTCTGAGAGGTGGCAAAATTATCAGGTATATCCTGCGGAGTATCAGTATTATACATTACCTCAATGTCATATTCAATGAAATTGGGCAGCTCATTGAGCAAGTCTTGAATATTACTGTTATTCTTATCAAAAGTAAACGTTGTAATTACTGTCTCTGATGTATCTAAAAGCGTAGGGTTCCCTATGCTTAATGGGTTTGCAAATAACCGACTACTCAAAGAGACGAAACTGGGTCTTTGGGTGTTTCTGACCTTAAGTTCTTTAATCGTCGTAGTAATGGGAAGTCCCAGCGAGTTCTCAAAGATGAGCCTGGCTTGGGGGTTGCTAAGATTTAGTCTATCGATAGTTAAGTCTCCTAAGCTATTAATGAATTGACTAGACTGGAAAGACAAGGTATCTCTTCCAAAAAAGCCTTCTACATAGTCTGGTTCTACCGATTTGAGTTTGATAAAAAGTACTACGCTATCTTGTTGGTTGATTGTAACGAGATTTCCAGAATAAATTAAATCAATCTTGTAAAACTGAAGTAAAGTATTGAATGATTCTCCCAACCCTGTGAAGTCCAACTCATATCTCTCTAAACCACGTGTTTCTAAAAAAATGAATGGTTCTGTTCCCAGTGCCGGTTCCAATGTCCCCAAGACTTCAGGAACTTGACCATTGCGTTGTGCAGAGGGAAGTTGATAGAAGAATCTGATAGAATCGTCAAATGTGCTTATAACCTCAGCTTCAATTTCTCCAGATTTAATTTGTGCTCGTGTAATTTTCACATCTTCAAAATCTCCTGTAAATTCATAAGTAAATGGAAATAAGGCACTATCAATTGTTTGAGAAGGGAATATGGCAGATGCTTCTTCAGCGATGAGTCCATTGGCACTAAAATCCAGTCCAACAAAGTCATTTGTATCAACGGGAACAGCATTTGCGGCTGGGACGTCCAGGTTAACAAGAGCTGCCTGCAAAGTACTTTCGAGGAATTGTCCAGACAAGTCATAGGTTCTCATTTCTTCTGTGCCTTGTGGGAGATCACTAAAAAAGTCCGATACAATGACATTTCCTCTCTGCTGATTGCGTAGTTCAAAAGACACATTTTGAAGGTCAACTGGGAGGTTATTGCGAATGGTCATATTTATGGTACCTGTACTAAGTTGTGCAAACTCGAATAAATTACTGGCATCCACTGGAATACTTCCCGATGAGAGTCCTGTAGTTGCAGGCAGAGTGGGTAGGATTCCCCCATGATTAAGTAAGATAATGTCTCCTATGATATTTCCCTGTTGACTGAGTGTACGAGCTATAAAAGCCAGATTAAAGTTTTGAGAAAAGGTCTGATTGTTGAGTTCAAAAGTGCGTAGGTCAAATCTTTGCGTATAGGTCGTATCAGGGATTTCTAGCAGGCTATCTAAGGAGATACTTGCCAGTGTATCTCTGTAAACGATAATAACCTGGTTATCTTCATCATTTGTAATCAGTGTGGAGTCGTTGATAGCATCAGCAAGCGTAACAGTGGAGGATGCTATAGGAGCAAGGATATTAACATTCCAGGATATCGGATCACTAAGGTCCCAATTACAGGCATGTAAACTTCCTATGAGGATAAGTACTGGAAGAAGAAATTGTCGTCGTGTCAAAAAAATCATTCGATGCCTTTAGCTAAATAATCATATGTATAGTATGGTAACGCTAAAAAGAAATGATAGATATATCAAGGGTAAAATAAGTAAATAAAAAAAGGGGAAGTCTCATAAGTCGACTTCCCCTTTTAATTTTTTTATTATTTTT
>CAZZEC010000137.1:0-16196 GCA_964652565.1 uncultured Bacteroidia bacterium | reverse complement strand
CTGTTGCATACCTTCTTCCATTTATGGAAGATGAAAAGAAAGAAGGTGATAGGGAGAATGCTGGTAAGGTACTGTTAGCAACGGTGAAAGGAGATGTACATGATATTGGTAAAAATATCGTAGGAGTAGTGTTGGCCTGTAACAATTATGAGGTGATTGATCTGGGAGTAATGGTACCTCTAGAAAAAATCTTAGATACTGCCAAAAAAGAGCAAGTGGATATTATAGGACTTAGTGGCCTTATTACTCCTTCACTGGATGAGATGGTTTATGTCGCAGAAGAAATGCAGAAAAGAGATATGAACTTGCCCTTGTTGATAGGAGGTGCTACTACTTCACGAATACATACTGCAGTGAAAATATCGCCTAAATACGAAGGGCCTATAGTACATGTGCTTGATGCTTCAAAGTGTGTACCGGTAGCAAGTAAACTATTAAATGAAGATGAATCGATTCGTTTAGATTATTCCCTGGAAGTCAAGTCAGAATATGATAAACTTCGCGATGGCCATTTGTCAAGAAGCAGGACTAAGAGTTACAAAAGTCTGTCAGAAGCGCGAGCTAACAAGTATCAGATAGATTGGACAAAGTATGTTGCGCATGCGCCTTCTTTCCTGGGCAATAAGGTGTTTGATCAATATGATTTACGTGAGATCAAAGAATTTATAGATTGGACTCCTTTCTTTTATACCTGGGAATTGAAAGGAAAGTATCCAGATATACTTCAAGATCCTGTAAAAGGTGAGGAAGCAAGGAAATTATTTGAGGATGCTCAAAATATGCTTGATCAAATCATAGAAGAAAACTGGTTGACTGCAAGGGCAGTCATAGGATTTTATCCCGCTAACACAGTTAGCGATGATGATATCGAAGTGTATGCTGACGAATCCGGAAAAGAAATTCTCGCCAAATTTTACAATCCCAGACAGCAGTCCGATAAGCGAAATTCACCTAACTTAAGTTTGGCAGATTTCTGTGCCCCTAAATCATCGGGAATACGAGATTTTGTAGGAGGGTTTGCCGTTACTACAGGGATAGGGATTGAAGAACATATCAAACGCTTTGAGTCAACACATGATGACTACAATAGTATTATGCTCAAAGCGCTAGCAGACCGTCTTGCTGAAGCATTTGCGGAGTTGATGCATAAGCGAGTACGGACAGAATTTTGGGGGTATTCTCCTGAAGAATCTTTTTCCAATGATGAATTGATAAGAGAAGCATATGCAGGTATACGTCCTGCTCCAGGATATCCTGCAAATCCGGATCATACAGAAAAAATTACCTTATTTAACCTGTTGGAAGTTGAAAAACACTCCGGCATCTCACTCACTGATAATTTGGCTATGTATCCTGCTTCTTCAGTGAGCGGTATGTATTTCTCTCACCCGGAAGCTCGCTACTTCGGTATTGGAAAGATGACTAAAGAACAAGTTGCCGATTATGCAGAACGTAAGGGTTACTCTTTAGAAGAGATGGAGAGATGGTTAGGAGCCAATTTAGCCTATTGAAATTGAAGAATGCATATTCTCCAGGCTATTCTTGATGTTAACATCGAAGGTGTTAAACCAGGAATAGCTTGGACGTTGAGATGATGCTACGTATTTTAGTAACATGAGAAATGAGATCCTAAATCCATTGTCTTCTTCTGGTGATGAAGAAAAACAACTTCGTCCTCAACTGCTTTCCGATTTTACTGGCCAGATAAAAATTACAGAAAATCTCAAGATATTCATTGAGGCAGCCAAACTCCGAGGAGAAGCGTTGGATCATGTATTGCTACATGGACCACCGGGTTTAGGAAAAACAACCCTCTCATTCATTATAGCACATGAATTAGGTAGTGATATTACCACTACTTCTGGACCTGTTCTTGAAAAGCCTGGAGATCTAGCAGGTCTGCTTACCAACCTGGAAAGAGGAGATGTCTTATTTATAGATGAAATTCACCGTCTGTCGTCTGTAATTGAAGAATATCTATACTCTGCCATGGAAGATTTTAAGATTGATATCATGGTAGAGACAGGACCCAATGCCCGAAGTATAGAGATCGCATTAAACCCTTTTACACTTGTAGGCGCTACTACTCGGGCAGGATTATTAACTTCGCCTATGTTAGCGAGATTTGGGATCAACGCCAGGTTGGAATACTATGATGCACAAACCCTTCAAAAGATATTGATACGTTCTGCTCATGTGCTGGATGTTGATATTGAGTCTCAGGCAGCGCTGGAGATCGCCAGGAGAAGCAGAGGAACTCCTCGTATAGCCAATCGATTATTGAGACGAAGTAGAGATTTTGCTCAGGTGAAAGGGGAGGGTATCATAGATTTACACATTGCCAAGATTACACTAGATGCATTGGAAGTGGATGAATCTGGGTTAGATGATATGGACAATAAGATTTTGCTTACGATCATAGATAAATTTAAAGGTGGACCTGTAGGGCTCAATTCCATAGCGGCTTCTGTGGGAGAAGAGTCAGATACCATAGAAGAAGTATATGAACCTTATCTCGTTATGGAAGGATTTATTAAGCGTACAGCCAGAGGGAGGGTAGCAACCGAGCGTGCATTTCAGCATTTTGGGAGAGTATCAGGAAATACACATCAGGGAGGTCAGCCAGAATTATTTTAAACATTTGTTTAGAGGCATTACTATCGCCAATTATTAAGACTATTATCGTAATATTTTATCAAATGCTGATCTTCGAGTTTATTGAGCTTAAGGGGAACTTCACGCATATCTTTGTCAAAGATAAACATGCTGCGTATCATATCTCGATGTAGATATTGTAGAGACTGACTGTCCAAATTGTCAGAGATTTTCTCAACCATCCAATCCATTCTGTGTTTTTCCTGAGATACATCTATTTCATTTGGAAGTAAAACACTGACATTAAACCCCCAAATACCAAAAGAGGGGATGTAAGTATGATATGCTTGAGTAAAAGGAAACTGGAACTCCATGGTCTGATGGATGCACCAAAAAGCATCTCGGGCAAAGTAGGGAGAGGTAGATTGGGTTACAAAGGTCCCACCTACCGACAGGCACTTTTTTACTAATTCAAAAAATTCTGTACTGTATAGCTTACCTAGTGAAGGATTATTTGGATCAGGCAAATCTGATATGATTACATCGTAGGACGTTGTCGCATCTTTTACAAAGTTATAAGCATCCTGATTAATGATAGTTACCTTTTGATCATTCAATGATTGTTGATTGAGTTTGGTGAAAATAGGGTGTGTTTGCCCTAATTCTGTAACGATTTGGTCCAGGTCTACTACTGTTACAGATTTGACAGAAGGAAAAGTCAATATCTCTCTTACTGCTAATCCATCTCCACCACCTAGCACTAATATACGTTCAGGATTTGCCGCTAATGTCATGGGTATATGTACTAATGCTTCGTGGTATCTATACTCATCTCTCGAAGAGAATTGGAGGTTTCCATCTAAAAATAGCCTTGTATCATTATTCCATTGAGTGAGTACTATTCTTTGATAAGCAGATTGACGCGAAAGAATGATTTCATCCTGGTAAAGATACTGCTCAAAAAAACCGAGTAACTGAAAGGAGAATATAAAACCAATCACTAAAATCAACATTCCGGCTAATCCTGATGATAGCAGGATCTCGTATTTTTTAAGTACTCCTTTGAATTGCCATGTATTAAGGATAGCTACTCCTACATTGAGCATTCCCACTAAAAAAGATGTACGCATAGTTCCAAACGTAGGAAGAAGAATAAGTGGGAAGAGTAAAGATGCGATGAGTGCACCAAGGTAGTCAAAGGAAAGAACGTTTGATAATGCTTCTCTCAAACTGTCATATTGACGTACTATACGTGTAAGTATCGGTATTTCAATGCCAATTAAAATTCCAATTGTACCAATGATCAAAAATGTAATTAAGTAAAAATAGGAAGTCATAGAGAAGGCGATATACAACACGCAGGCTGCAAATCCACCTATTATCCCCAACCAAAGCTCAAACCCTATAAACCATTCTATTAAATCACCTTTGATAAAACGGGATAAATAGGATCCCACCCCCATAAACGAAAGAAAAAGTCCTATGGTAAGGGAAAAATGCAGTATACTACTTCCTTGAAAGTAACTGGTAAGCGTACTGATAAGAAGTTCATACAATAAACCACAGATAGCGATAATAAATACTGATACCAGGAGTATTCCTACACGCGTTTGTTTTATATCACTCATCTACTTCAATCCCTAGGGGAGTAAGTGCTCCCATACCTTTTCGAAGGATAACAATATTATCCAGACCTTCACTAACATCTATGACAGTACTTGGATAGATATTACCATACCCACCATCAATTACCATGTCTACCTTATCACCAAATTTTTCATAGATTAACTCCGGGTCAGCAAAATATTCCCAGGAATCTCCATTATCTGGTTGCATCAGACTTATAGAGGCAATAGGATTACCTAACCACTTCACTATTTCGGTGGGTATAGGGTGATCTACAATCCGTATCCCCACTGTATTTTTTGTCTGAAAGTGTTTAGGGATCTTTTTAGAAGCTTGTAGAATGAAGGTATAGGGGCCTGGAAAGGCTTGCTTGATAATTTTGTACAAAGGAGTACTCAAATGATTGGCATATTCTCCTAAAATCTTGACACTTTCACATACGCAAGTCAAATGCGCCTTCTCAGGATCCAGTTGTTTTAATCTACAGACTCTTTCAACAGCTTTTCTGTTTTGTATATCACAACCTAATCCATATACACTATCTGTAGGGTATATAATGAGTCCTCCTCCTTTCAGACAGTTCACTACCTGTTGAATTTTGTCGAATTCTGGATATTCGGGATTAATCTTAACTAACATATTCCTTCTATTTTATCCGGAAACTTATCTTATCAAATTAAAATTATTCAATTAAAATAAAAACCTTCCGTCAAAATCTACCTGTATTTTTGAGTAATATGTAGAATAACCGATGGATTGAGGAACAGATAGACTATTCCTGTTCACGAGATACTTTCTGATAAACCATGTAAGAGTACACAATGGGAATAATTACTATGAACAATACATAAATTATGAATAGTATGAAGAAAGTTTCATTTCGAGTCATAAGCCTGACAAACATCATGATTAAAGAAGAACCTACCCAAATTTTCCCAGTTAACCTATGCGTGAGATTCCACACGGTCTCATTTTCCAATGTCCAGGGAGTGCGTATACCGATAAAATAATTTGTCCTTAACTTGCCCATATAATTTCCCAGTATAAGAAATAAGATCAATATGCCCATGGAGATAAGAAATGCTACATCAACCATGAATCCCTGAGCAGAAAGATACATACCTAAGTATAATAGCGTATTAAATCCCGCAAAACCTGTATATATCTTATATACAGTAGGTTTAAACTTTGAGACATTCCCTCTTGGATCAATACCTGTGAGTATTTCTATCAAAATGATTATGAATATGGTGATCAATGGCCCAGCGAAGATTACCCATTTCGGACCATAGCCATCTATTTCTCCTTTAATATTCCAATGTGAGGGAATCTCATCTGGCAGCGAAGACCAGGTAATGATTGTCCAAATGATAGGTAGGACTGTTAGCAGGATCGTAAGCCAGTTGGACCTGATCCATGCATTCTTGGGTGTGTTGCCTGAGTTAGTCATCATTCATTATTTTCATTTGTAAGTGATAATATCCATTGAATAAGCTCCTCAAATACAGAGATATTGAGAGAATACATGACATATTTCCCCTTTTTTTCCGCAAGGACTAGGCCCGCCTGCTTTAAAAGATCCAGATGATGAGAAATGCTGGGTTTGGTCATCTCGAATGCTTCTGCAATATCTCCCGCACTTAAATCCTGAGATTTGAGCATCTCGAGAATTTGTCGACGGGTAGGATCATTTAATGCTTTAATAAGTTGATTCATACAATGTATCTAAACATTTAGATATTTGTCTAAATGTCTAAACGTAAAATCTTTCGTAAAGTTTTTCCCTATTTTGCATGCGGAAACTTTTACGATTTTCACTACATGAACTTTATATCTCTCTTTTGCATCGTTGTGAGTTGCTTACTTATAGGGTCAAATGGTACCGGAAATAGAAGGGTAACGATATCAACGGGGCAGGTCAATCCTGAAATTTATTATGTATATCTGAACGATTTTGAAAGGTATAAGGATAGTTTGGGACCACATGTTCATACTATTAGGCATAAGCTATCATGGCTTCAAGCTGTAACGGTGGAAGCTACTCCTCGACAGTATGCGCTATTACAAGAAGAAGTATTTATCGATACTGTGATCAAGATGTACACTGTAAAAAAGGGTATTACAACTGAGAATCTACCCGTGAAAACAGGCCCCAAACCCAAATGGGATACATTACTAGCACAGCAAAGCCGACTGATGGAGTTGGAACTCCTCGAACAGTCTCGACTTACAGGTAAGGGAGTTCGCATTGCAATCCTCGATGCCGGATTTAAATATGTAGATCGACATCCCGCCTTTAAACACTTATCAGAAGGGAAACAGATCATTGCCACCAGGGATTTTTATCAACAGGATGAAAACGTATACCATCATTCCCAACATGGTACACAGGTATTGGGCTGTTTGGCAGGAAAGTATGAGGATAAATGGATGGGAGTGGCATATGAAGCTTCTTTTTTACTTGCAAGGACTGAACATGTACTTTGGGAAAAACCACAAGAAGAAGATCATTGGATCGCTGCGTTGGAATGGGCATATGATCAAGGTGCAAAAATAGTATGTTCTTCTTTATCATTTACAACCAAGAGAGATTCTTTTCAATTGATGGACGGTAGAACACATCCCGTATCCATTGCTGCCGCAAAAGCCGCCGAAAAAGGTATGTTAATAGTTGTATCTATGGGAAATGAAGGCAATCGATCTAGAAAATATATGGGAGCACCCGCAGATGTTCCATCGGTAGTTTCTGTGGGAGGATCGTTGCCAATGATTCCCATGCATATTCCCTTTTCTTCTGTAGGTCCCAATGCATTAGATGAAGTAAAGCCTAATGTGTCTGCCCCTGCATATGTTCTGACTACTAAAGGCAGTTCAGGGTTTGGAATCAAAGCGGGTACATCATTTGCTTGTCCTATGGTAGCGGGTGTAGCTGCTTGTTTGATGCAAGCTGATTCCTCCAAAAGTGCTATACAAATCAAGAACATGTTGGAAACTTCTGGTCACTACTATCCCTATTATGATTATTATTTGGGATACGGGGTTCCACAGGTCTCAAAACTCCTAGAGCAGGAAGGCCCGGTTAGGGATAGTACTTTTTCTGTATTTTATAGCGGTGATACCGTAGTTGTAAATATTCATTCTTCCAAAGATTCTATTTCCGATGCTGGAGATAATCAGGGAAAGGTAATACATTATCATCTGGAAAATTCTCAGGGGTATCTCGATTGGGCATTTTATGATCTCATACCATTTGACGCTAAAACATATGGATTTATTCCACCAACAGCGAAAGGGACCTTGCGGATTTGGTTTGAAAACTACCTGTATAAAAAGCAACTATCAGGCATTTCCCAATAATTCTATGTAGATGAAACATCCTATACGTCAGATTTACTTGCTCATATGTCTGTTCTATGTTGGACTTGTTAGTGCACAGGATACAACGATCATTCAGTTACATCCCATGTTAGGGGACGAGATTGATCAGTTAGAGAAGCGTGAACTTGATTTGTTCAAAATGATACCTGATAAAGAATATCGGTTAGGTAGTTTTTATATGCTGAGTGACAGTTCCCTTTATTTGAATATTATTACCCGTACGGGGAAGGTATTGAATTTACCCTACGAATGGCAAAGATTTCAAGAATTACAAAGAGATATATCTGGTGGTTCTATCCATGTTTCTAAAGAAAATGACCTGAAAGAAGGCTCCTATGAGGAGAATACCTATATCATTGTTGAGTTAGAGGGAGGAGGGAATTTTTCAGGAATGTTGAAAAAAGTTGAGGACGAATATCTAGTACTGGAATTGGAGGAAGGAGAGATGAGAATACGAAAGCGTCAAATCAAAAAGTTATCATTTATTAATAATCGTTTTTCGAGAGCAGGTAAATTTTGGTTTCCCAATCCCAACGATACGAGATATTTATTTGGACCCACTGCATATCCTTTAGGCAGGAATGAAGGTTATTATCAAAATATTTATGTGTTATTCAATGCTGCATTTGTAGGGATTACAGACCATTGGGATGTAGGAGGAGGATTAGAAATTCTTTCCACGCTTTCAGGTGGTCCTATTTTATTTTTTTCTACCAAATGGGGAGGAAAGGTAGCCGACAAGTTTCATTTGGCGGGAGGAGCTTTGGTTGGGACAGTCATGGTTTTAGATGCAGATGATGTCTTTGGTAATTTCTTTGGGGTAGGGACGTTGGGTTCAAGAGAAAACAATATATCTATAAAATTGGGGTATGGGTTTATCGATGGAGAAGTTGCAGACAGGCCACAAATCACCATAAGTGGTATGACCAGAGTATCTCAGCGGTTATCCTTAGTCTCTGAAAACTGGCTACTTCCTATAGATGGATATTACGGGGCATTTTCTGTAGGAGTAAGATTTATGGGAGAGAAGACGACATTTGATTTTGCATTTTTTAGAACGACAGAATGGGAGGCAGGAATAATAGCAGCTCCTTTTTTAGGGTTTGTATATAAATTTTAGATGAGGTCTAACTGAATCAATGCATCCTGGGCGGCATTTTGTTCGGCAGTTTTTTTGTTTTTACCTTCACCTGTACCCAATTCGGTTTCTCCTACTTTCGCACGCATTTTGAACGTTTTATTTCTCCCTTCACCTTCTTCTGCGATCAATTCAAATTCAAGTTGACCGATTTTTTCTCGTTGTACATATTCTATCAGTTTATTTTTGTAACTGATAATCTGCTGTTCAACTGCATATAATTGTATGTGGGGGTCGATGATGCGTAGATAGATAAACTTCTTTACTTTTTGGTAACCCAGGTCGAGGTATACAGCACCGATGAACGCTTCCAAGGCATCCCCAAACATGGATTCATTCACTTGGTTATTCTGCTTATGTTTGATTAGTTCATTGATCCTTAGCTTTTTACATATTTGGTTCAGGGATTTTCTATTCACAATTTTAGACCTCATCTCCGTGAGAAATCCTTCATCTTTGAGCGGATAGATTTTGAATAGATACTCTGCAATGACAGCATCCAGGATGGAGTCTCCCAGGAATTCTAATCTTTCATTACATTCTTTAGCTATGATTACTTTACTTCGAGCCTTTTGTATAGATGAACTATGGGTGAGAGCCAACTTATAGAGAAATGTTTCCTTAGGAGTGTACCCGGAAATTTGTCGTATTTGCCTGGAAAATGAACGCGATCCAGATATGTAAATATTATAAAACTGTCGAGGCGTCAGCATATTATACTCCCCGATGATCTATTTGTCAGGAATTATTATAATTAAATAAACATTAGTAGGGTAAATATATGATGTTTTGATAAAATAGTAAAATGTTAACAGGTAAAATTAATCGTTATTGTATTTTTTGAAAAGCAAACAGGCATTATGACCACCAAATCCAAATGTATTACTGATTGCAATATTTACCTCTCGTTCTACTGCCTCATTAAATGTGTAATTGAGGTCGCATGCTTCATCAGGATGCTGGAAATTAATCGTCGGAGGGATAATATCCTTTTGGATGGCCATGATTGAAGCAATAGCTTCTACCGCTCCGGCTGC
Organism: uncultured Bacteroidia bacterium; assembly: GCA_964652565.1. Lineage (GTDB taxonomy): Bacteria > Bacteroidota > Bacteroidia > J057 > J057 > JBCCTX01. Next base: position 6,422 of record CAZZEC010000137.1, on the reverse strand, counting down.
TCCTAAGAGGTGGCCTGTCATAGATTTCGTTGAACTGATATTAAGTTCATTGGCGTGTGTACCAAACACTTCTTTGATAGCTAATGTCTCACTGATATCACCCAAGGGAGTAGAGGTTCCATGAACGTTGATATAGTCTACCTCTTCAAATGAAACTCCTGCAGACTCCAAGGTTGATCGCATCACTCTTGCAGCACCTTCTCCGTCACTAGAAGGAGCTGTGATGTGATATGCATCAGCTGACATTCCAAATCCACCAATTTCAGCATAGATCTTTGCATTTCTTTTGACTGCGTGATCCAGTGACTCTACGATGAGGCAACCACCTCCTTCTCCCATCACAAATCCGTCTCTGGTAGCATCAAAAGGTCTGCTAGCAGAAGCATACGCTTCATTGTTTTCTGAGAGAGCTTTCATTCCATTGAAACCTCCCATACCTATTTCATTGATAGCTGCTTCGGCACCTCCTGCTACCATTACATCAGCATAACCATTCTGGATCAACATACATGCATCGATGATACAATTACTTGCAGTAGCACATGCTGACACACTGGAATAGTTAGGCCCTTTGAGACCATGTTTTATCGAAATTCTACCTGATCCGATGTCGATGATCATTTTAGGTATGAAGAAAGGGTTAAAGCGAGGGATACCATCCCCCTCAACAAAGTTTTTGATTTCTTCATAGAAAACAGAAATTCCTCCTATACCTGAGCCCATGATCACGCCCACGCGATTACGATCTATCTTATCCAGGTTCAATTCAGAATCTTCGATAGCCTCGTCGGCAGCGACCATTGCAAAATGGGTAAAGGGATCCATTTTTCTGGCCTCTTTTCGATCAAAATAGGCCAGAGGATCAAATCCCTTTACTTCACAAGCAAATCTGGTTTTGAATTTACTAGCATCGAAGTGAGTGATAAGATCTGCTCCACTCACACCCTTCGATAATCCATCCCAATATTGGGCTACGGTATTGCCAATAGGAGTAACTGCACCTAATCCTGTTATGACAATCCTTTTTCCCGTCATTTAAGAGGTTTTGATATTTTGCTCTAAGTAAGTAATGGAGTCACCTACGGTAACGATTTTTTCAGCAGCTTCATCTGGGATGCTAAGTTTGAATTCCTTTTCAAACTCCATGATTAATTCTACTGTATCCAGAGAATCAGCTCCCAGATCATTGGCAAAGCTTGCCTCTGGTGTTACTTCGGAAGGTTCTACCCCTAATTTATCGACTATGATTTCTACGACACGATCTGCAATTTGAGACATGTTTCTTGCTTTTAGTGGATTTAAACGTGTGATTTATTGCGTTTTTTTTAAAAAAATTTTGCCAAATATAATACTTTTTAGATTCCTGCAAGATTATTCAACGTCTTATTTTTAATTTATCGCTATATTGATGACGCTTGACTAAGCGAAGATACATATCGAATATAGAGTATTTTGGTAAAACCTACTCAATTGGGATCGCTTCAAATGAGCCCATATGGAAACTTTGCTGGGAAATAAACCAGTTGCTAAGTATTCAAATGAAAAGAGTGTTTAAAGAGGAGTTTCCCGATAACCAAGTATCTGAAAAAAAGCAAGAATCCACAGATTTAAACATTAAAATCCCCGGAAAAGAAGAAAGTGTATATTATAATGATCTTGAGAGTCGAAATGATCAGGATTTTTTTTTATTTAGCGGCGAGTTTGAATGGAAGGATTCTTCAATGAAAGCTCTTCGATATATTTTTGCAATAAAAACCTATAGTAATAAGCAATCTTTTAGTATGGTAGAGATTCTAGAATTATTGAACCATTCAAATCTTATTATTTTAGCCATTGATACTTCAGATATAAAAGAAATTAACCAGCTATTACCTTGAATACAATTAACTTTAGAAGAACTAAAATAGTAGCCACTCTTGGCCCAGCCTGCTCTGATAAAGAGACGCTAGAAAGAATGATAGATGCCGGACTCGATGTTGCCCGGTTAAATTTTTCGCATGCGGATCACGCTACTCACGAAAGATCTCTCAACATTATCAGAGAGATTAATAAGGAAAAAAATACCAATATAGCGATCCTTCAGGATTTACAGGGCCCTAAAATCCGTATCGGAATCCTTAAGGATGATATTGAAATTAAACCTGGTGAAATTTTACATTTCCGATCTGATCTCAAAGAACAGCAAAAAAAAGGAGATCCTATTCCGATCATATATGATACCTTTGCTCAAGATGTTAATGAAGGAGACATCGTATTGATAGACGATGGAAAAGTAGAGTGTAAGGTTAGTGCTACAGACAGAAATACACATGTTGAACTCGAAGTGATATACGGGGAAATCATTAAAAGTAGAAAAGGTGTCAACTTTCCTATGACAAATATTTCTGTCCCCACTATTACAGAAAAAGATTTTAAAGACATTGACTTTGCTATCAAACATGATGTTGAATGGTTGGCGCTGTCATTTGTGAGAACTGCAGATGACATCCGTGTGTTAAAAGAATTGATTCGGTTAAAGAATGGAAGTAGCCGAATAATTGCTAAGGTTGAGAAGCCCGAAGCATTAAAAAATATCGACGAGATTGTTCAGGCATCTGATGCTATTATGATCGCCAGAGGTGATTTGGGAGTGGAAATACCTATGGAAGAAGTACCAGCCTGGCAGAAGAGAATTATTAAAAAGTGTAACTTATTAGGAAAGCCAGTGATTGTGGCAACGCAGGTAATGGAATCTATGATCACTAATCCTCGCCCTACCCGTGCTGAGGCCAATGATGTGGCTAATGCATTGGTAGATGGTGCCGATGCAGTGATGCTTAGTGGAGAGACTTCAGTAGGGAAATATCCCGTACGAGTCGTTGAAAGTATGAACCGTATTCTGGCAAGTGTAGAGAAGGAAGATGAAAGCATCTATTATCGATTTTTAGATACTCCTTCGCCAGAAGCAGAGCCATTGAGTTCTAGTATCATTACTACTGCATGTAAACTAGCCATGGAAACTGATGCTTCTGCGATTATAGGTATGACCTATTCTGGATATACAGCTTTTCAAGTAGCTCGTTGTCGCCCCAAAGCACATATATTTGCTTTTACCCACAACAGACCTATTCTAAATACACTTAACCTTATCTGGGGTGTTCGTGCTTTTTATTACGACAAGAGTGAAGGAACAGATCATACCATCACTGATGTACAGGATATTCTCAAACAGAAAGGCCTTGTACAACCCGGTGATGTCATGATTAATACCGGAAGTATGCCTCTTCACGAGCAAGGTCTTACAAATATGATTAAGATTAGTAGAGTTAAAGGGAGAAAGAGCTCCTAAACTTAATGGAAATTGTTTGGTAAGGGAGTTTAATTCATCTATCCCTATTCATCAGTATATGCATACGGCAAAGGATATTAGTAATATTTATTTAAAGTTTTCATGACTATTTCCGCAGTCATTATTACCAAAAATGAAGAGGAAAATATAGGAAGGTGTATCAAGTCTCTTGAGGGGGTAGTTGACGAAGTAATAGTATATGACTCTGGTAGCAATGACCAAACAGTCTCGATTAGTGAATCGTTGGGAGCAAAAGTTGTATGTGGTCCCTGGAAGGGTTTTTCGCAAACCAAAAATACTGCCAATTCTTTAGCGAATGGAGATTATATTTTGTCTCTGGATGCTGATGAAGCCCTTTCAGAGCAGCTAAAATCCTCAATATTACATATAAAACCGAGCATGTCGGGGGTGTACCGATTAAGCCTTATTACAAAGTATTGTGATAAATGGATAAAACACTGTGGTTGGTACCCTGAATATAAACTTCGTCTTTTTCCCAATGGAGAAGGGAGCTGGGAAGGGAGCTATGTTCATGAAAAGTTAGTGTTTACCTCTGAGTTTGAGATCAAAACGTTGAAGGGTGAATTACTTCATTATTCCTATAAAGATATAGAAGATCATATCAATCGCGTAAACTATTATTCCAGTCTCGTAGCTAGAGCTAAGCATGAAAAGGGAAAAAGGGCAAGTATGCTTAAATTATTAGGTAGCCCTATTATAAGGTTTTTGAAAATGTATGTTTTTAATTTGGGGTTTCTAGATGGGTATTACGGTTTTGTTTTATGTAAGATTTCAGCTTATGAAGCATTTTTACGATACGCCAAACTGCGTGAAATTCAACAAAATCTTCAAAAGTAACGTGAGATATGAAGTCCAGTTTAATAGTCTCAACCTATAATAGACCTGATGCCCTTGAAATGACGTTGATGAGCATTCAGCAACAACGCGTGATGCCATCTGAAGTTATTGTCGCTGATGATGGATCAGGGATTGAGACGCGTGAACTCATCCAAAAATATCAACATCATTTCAATAATAAGTTGATACATGTTTGGCAAGAAGACCAGGGATATAGGTTGGCGAGAATCCGAAACCTGGCAATTGCTCGAGCGAGTTTTGAATATATTATTTCGATTGATGGGGATTTAATACTTCATCCCCGTTTTATTGCCTCTCACTTGACACACGCCCGGGAAAAACAATTTGCACAAGGAAGTAGAGTATTGCTATCGCAGAGACTTACAGAAAAAGCCATAAAAAACAAGAAATTGAATTTTTATCTCTGGGAGGCTGGGATACGCAATCGTTTTAATGCGGTACACCATATGGGTCTGAGTAAAATATTCTCTGGCAACATACAGCATGGAAGAAATACTAAAGGTTGTAATATGGCGTTCTGGCGCGATGATGCAATTGCGGTGAATGGCTTCAATGAAGTATTTGAAGGGTGGGGGAGAGAAGATAGTGAATTTGTTATTCGGTTGTTAAACCACGGAGTAAGTCGTAGGAATTTACGATGCAGCGCAGTGACTTATCACCTTGACCACGGTAATTATAATAAGAACATCAGTTTTACCAACGGTAAAGTATATGCCAATGATGAAGTGCTACAAAGAGCTATTGATGACAATCTGACCTACTGTGCAAAGGGATTATCACGACATCTTACCATAAAAAGTGAACATTCCAATGGTAATTAGAGATATGTTCATTTAAACTATGATTCGTCACTTTGATCCAGATAAGCCAAACTCAACAATGTGAAGAGTAAATAGACGGTTTTACCACTTTGCAGTTCTATGGAAGTTTCACCTAGAAATGTGGAGAATAAAGCCAGGTGATACGTAAACATAAAATAATTGTGATAATTTTTACGGTAAAACAGTGGATACCAAGTAGCAAATATAAAGTAAATCAGACCTGCAATTCCTGTTGCTGCCAATACAAACACATATTGATTTAAGGGAAGAAAGCGTTCAGAATGAGGAATCTGAGGCGTTAATTCCTCATATTTGCGCTCCATTTCCCGTTCTAAATCTCCAATACCTACTCCAAAGAATGGATGTTGAGATGCGAGTTCTAACCCATGTGTGATAGAATAAATCCTTATGTAATCAGAAGGTTGCCAATCTTTATTTCCTGATAAGTACATTTCCCAATCCCAGATAACGTATTGTACTTTATTTTGAAGAGTGGGAAATGAAAAGTATAGAATTACAGGAAGCACTGCGACAGCTCCTAACAGGACCATCCCCCATTTTTTATGTTTTCCAATGAAGAAATAATAAAATGCTGTACAAACTAAAGCTACATATAAGGCCAGGAGACCCGTTCTAACCGCTAAAAGATGTAAAAACCCTGTAAGAAAGAGTCCCGTCATAACAATTACATACTTCTCCCACTTGTATCGGATCACAAATTGGTTGATTAAAAGATATATAGCGATGATAACAGCAATAGCTACCATCAAACTGTATCGCACATAAATAATTGGGGTAGGCATGATTTGCCCTTGTAAGTATGTTTTACTGATCTCCTCGTAAGAGATCATGTAATTTCCCAGGACAATGAATACAGAAATCGTTGTAACGATCAGGTAAGTATATAGTAAAAGGTGATATATCCTGCGTGGAATAGGCTTACATAACATAAACGCTATAGGCATGAGCAATGTAGGAATATTTACACGCAACTTCTCTATCCAATCAGCCTGCGCAGAGGAGTTCAGTCCAGATAAGAGATACATAAAAAATATACCACTTATCGCTACAGCAGCTTTATTTTCCCAAAATTTATATAGACGGTGAACAATATTAGGTTGAATGAAAGGTATCCCTATTACAATACCTGTACCTATTGAAAGTAGTGCTCTGGAGAAGTATAGGCCAATGATTATTAATACTAACCCACCATAAAATATATATGTCAAAATGCTTTCATACTGTTGCTGAGTGATCATCTAAGAATGAGTCATTGGATTCTAACCGCTAAATAAAACACAAATATAACTTTCCAGAGCACTATCCTACGGAATTACCTTTTCACAGTTACCACGTGATGGGCTCTCCACCCAGATATCTTATCAAAAAGACTA
>CAZZEC010000136.1:0-16289 GCA_964652565.1 uncultured Bacteroidia bacterium | reverse complement strand
CAAGTTTTTTACTGTTTTTAAAAATGCTGCGCTAATTTTTAAAAACTAATAAATTTCCTTTCTTTTTCAATCTAGTATTTAAGGCATTTTTAACAACTTTTCGAAATTACTAGCTTCTGAGACAGCCTCGCTATTGTTATTACTTCTTGTTGTGATTGTCTACTAGGCTTAACTTTTTTTCTGAACCTTCCTATTCCCAATTGACTAAGGCTCGTGCTTTATTCATCGAATATTGATTAAAGCTACTGAGACATAACCCGCTCAATACCCCTCGATCAACTCCTTTGCAATAATTCCGGGATACAGGACGCCATCAGGCGTTTCAAAATCTAACCCCAGCAAGTAGGCGATATGGTCGGCAATATCTTCCATACCTAGGCCAGGTACAGTCATACCTTTTCTCAGACCCGGACCAAAAGCGATAAATCCCGCATAGAGATTATGTCTATCGGGAATCAAACCGTGTGATCCACCTGGAGTGGACTGAACCAGATCAGGATGCGTATATCGAGTCGTACACACTACGCCATCCACGGGCTGTACTGCCATGACCACATTGGGGTCTACCCCATAGAAATCCAACTCTTCGCGCTCTACAATGCGATACAATTTGCGAATGGCATGGGGTTGATTTTCGATCAAGGCTCTTACCTGACGATAGGTAGTTGTATCTTTCTTATCTCGTAGTACTAAAAACTGGTCGATGAATGCTGCTTTCCAATCCCCTCTATCCGGATCTGCGGTCGCAAATCCTTCCTTGATCAACAGACTATTCCAAGCCAATTGTGTATGGCGATCTTCAAAGCCATGATCTCCTACAATAACAAAAACGGTCTCATCAAAAATACCCGCATCTTTCGTTGCTTCTATCAATTGTCCTACACATACATCGGCTACAGCAATCGCTTTGTGTACTTTAGGACCTTCACGCCCTTCTTCATGTTGAAAATGATCGGTAGAACTAAAATGTACAGTGATAAATGTGGGTTGATATTTCTTGATCAAATAGGAAGTAATATCGGCTGCTTGCAGATCCGTACGATAGTAGTCAAAGTCCGAAATTCTATCTTTTGCTACCATTTTGCCCGTAACGTTTTCTTCAATTTCCTGCTGAAATCCTTCTGGAAATGTTCCTTCGGGATATCTACTGGATAAAAAGTTATAATCTACTGGGGCATTCACTGAAACTGGCCATCTCAATGCTGCAGATGTACCGCCTGCTTCTTTTACCGCGTCCCATAAGGTGGGTACTTGTATTTGTTCTTCTTCCATGTACCTCACGCCCTGCCATCCTTCATAGCTAAATCCTCGATTGTGATAGATCCCATGACGAATGGGTAAAGCACCCGTTATCATGGTTGTATGATCGGGGACAGTAACGGAGGGTACAACCGGACGAAGTCCTTCCGCCTGTACACCTCCTCGAGCAAGGGCTTTGAGATTAGGCGTGGGCCATTTTTCTTCTAAATAAAAATCAGGTCTAAATCCATCAATAGATACGAGAATTACATGCTTCGCCGGGCCATCCAATTGTGCCCAAAGAGATGAGCATGAGCAAATTGCCCATATAGTAATTAAAAATATATGCTTCATAATCATTGGTTATTTAATGATTCGAAGCTACAGATTGGATTTTAGGCTAAGGGTAAGCGTATGTTTAGGGTGTGTTAGGATGATAGTTTATAAAAAGAAACTAATTCCTACTTCCATAGGGGGAGGAAGTGTTATATCGGATTGCTCTGCTGTACCATCTTCAGTGGGAAAGCCTTTAAACACATCGCTCAGGAGAAATGAATAGTAGATAGCCCACCTTTTGTAGCCTAATCTGGAATAAATACCGTAACGCCAGTCTTCCAGCATGGGAACATCTGTACGCTTGAGTTTAGAGGTACGACCATTAAAATCAAACTTTCGTTTGTAGATCCCTTCGATTTTATATCCCAGGAAGCCTCCTGCTTCTGCGAACAGTTTGGGGTCTCCATCCTCATCTTTGGAAAAATTCAGATACAATCCTATAGGAAGTTCCAGATAAGTGAAACGATGCTTTTCTGTTTCAAATGTAGTATCAGTGGGAAATGTCTTTTGACCCTCTTGTTGATAATTGAGTTTATACCAATTAACACCTGGCGCTATGCGCAAACCTATTGTATTGTTGGATAGATTCATTTTGAACCCCACACCAATGAATAAAGAACCAGATAAACTTCCATTAACTGGTGCTTGGTCATCGCCGTCTACACCACTTAAAATAAATCCTCGAGTAAATACTAAACGTATGTTATCCATCCTGTCTACAGGAAGATTGTCGTCGGTAGTATCTTGTGAATGCATGGAAATCACACTCCCCACAATGAGCAGTATCCATACTGCAAGCTGCTTACATCTCATAATTATTGGTTATTGCTTACAAAGTTGCTGTTTCAACTTGAGATAAGCAATAGTAAGGAGGTAGTCACCAGGGCAAACGCACCCAATTTGACAAATAATTTACTGTTAGATAATTATAATTAACATATTTGTAAATTAAATCAGCTTAAGCTGCTGATTAGCAGCTGTTAATGATTTTTAGTGCATTTGTCCTGAGGTAATTACTGACTAACCGTTTGTTGTATGTTATGTACTGCCTGATCGTATACTCTTTTCATCCCTTCTCTCAGTGATATTTTGGGCTTCCAGCCCAACTCATTAAATACAAAATCCATATTCGCATGCCGGGCATGAACTCCCACAGGTTTATCCAGAAGTTGTTTGATCTGGGGCGTATATCCAGCAAATTCTGTGAATAGGTGGATAATCTCGATGAAAGAAGTAATCTTACCTGAACCAATATTGACAGCACGTCCATCAGTGATCTTAGTCATTGCATAGAGTATACAGTCGATACAATCATCGATATGGACAAAGTCTCTACCTTGTTTTCCTGTCCCCCATACCTCGAAGGGATCTTCTTTTCTGGCTGCTCTTGCAGCAATGGCTGGTATGGGATAGGATAGATCCTGGTCTTCTCCAAAGCCCGAGAATGGCCGAACACAGGTAACTGATAACCCATAATGTTGAGCAGCTATCCTTGCCAGGTATTCACCCGTGAGTTTGGACCATCCATAGGTCATATCAGGTTGTCCCAGGTTTCCTCCAAAATCTATATCGCTTTCTTTGAGTGCAATATAATTTCCTTCCTGTTGTAAATTAACAGGATATGCTGCACTGGAACTGGGGAATAATACACGTTGAGGCTTGTGTCTCACTGCCCAGTAGAAAAATTCTGCATCAATTGAAAGGTCTAAAGCAACCATCATGGGATCACCATCGATTTTAGCTCTGCCTCCAACAATGGCGGCAAAATGAAACACATCCTTGAACGTAGTTAAGGGAATTCCGTACCTATCCTGGAGCCATGAATGATTCTCCATCAGGTTACGAAAAAATATTCTTGCATCTCCTTTCCAGAATATCAGCCTTTCGTCCTGTCCCCACCATTCTATTTCATCATCAATTCTCTTAGGTACGTTGGACCCGGTTAATTCCTCAATACCCAACCAACCCTGCGGACCTATTCCCACTGAAAGGTCATCGACAATGATAATTGTATCTTCTGTGTGCTTGAGCAAGTGTTTTGCCATATTCCTCCCCACAAATCCACATCCTCCCGTAACCAAGTGAAAATTCATGTATTATGTGTTATAAGTTAGATCTTTAACTAAGTAAGTAAGTGGATAAACTAAATATTATTCTCCTCTATACTCATTGATTCTCCTAAGACATGCGAGACCTTATACTGATTTCTATAAGCAGAATTTCTTCCGATCATTTCTGCCAGTAGACCTGTACTAAACATTAAAACGCCTACTACCAAAGTAACTGCTCCAAAAAACAATGCAGGCATGCGATGAGCAAGTCCTTCATTAAATACAAACTTGATAATAAGCAGATAAATCAGGTCTACCGTACCGAGAAGTGCAAATAATATTCCCCAGGGACCAAAAAAGTGCATGGGTCTTTTAAGGTATTTCTGAATAAATGTAATAGTCACAAGATCGAGAAAACCATTGATAAAGCGATTGAGTCCAAATTTGGTTTTACCATATTTCCTGGCACGATGTACCACAACCTTTTCTCCAATTTTATCAAACCCTTCCCATCTAGCAATCACAGGAATATAGCGATGCATTTCTCCAAATATTTCTATGTTTTTGATTACCTCACTGCGATAGGATTTTAACCCACAGTTAAAATCATGCAAATTATGTATCCCTGATACCATCCTCGTAACATAATTAAAGAACTTGGAGGGTATGGTTTTAGAAATTGGATCTTTGCGTTCTTTCTTCCAACCTGAAATCAAGTCATATTTTTCCTCCACGATGAGTCGATATAATTCGGGGATTTCATCTGGACTATCTTGAAGGTCTGCATCCATGGTGATGACAACGTCCCCTTGTGTAGCTTGAAAGCCTACATGGAGCGCCGCAGATTTTCCATAGTTTTTTTGGAACTTGATTCCTTTCACATTGGGATACTTGAGGTGTAGTTCCTCAACGATCTCCCACGATCTATCGCTACTACCATCATCTACCATGATGATTTCAAAGCTGAACCTGTGTTCCTGCATCACCTGATGTATCCAACTGGTGAGTTCCGGAAGAGATTCTTCCTCATTAAATAGCGGTATTACTACCGAAATATCCATTTAGTTAAACGTATTTATTCGGAATTAGAAACAAATATAGTGCCTGTATTTTTCATCTACAATTTTCCACTAAGGTAATAATAACGAACTATCCCCATAACTTAGGAAACGATAGTCATTTTTTAGGGCCTCATGATAGATTTTTCTCCAGTCTGTCCCTATAAAAGCTGCAACAAGTAAGATTAAGGTAGATCCGGGCTGGTGATAATTTGTTATTAATCCTTCACACATGTGAAATCTATATCCCGGGACAATATACAGAGAAGTAGCACCCTTTATACGATCTAAATTATTTTTTTGAGCAAATTCTAATAGGAGATATAATCCTTTTTTTCTATCTACAAGTGTTTGCTGATTCATTTCATAGGGTTCGTGCTGATATAAATTCAAGGTTGGGTTATTGGTATCAATGGTTCCTAACGCTAGCTTCTGTCCCATCCAATAGAGGCTTTCCAGTACACGCATCGAAGTAGTTCCAACAGCAATGACGGATGCATCATGCTCTGCCAGTTGCTGAAGGGTTTCTATTGAAACGGAGAAATTTTCGCTATGCATATGGTGATCCATGACGGATTCCGTTTTAATCGGGGCAAAAGTACCTATTCCTACATGGAGATTGAGATAGGCCTGAGCTAATCCTTTTTGTTGAAGTTGATCCAGCAGTTCTGTTGTGAAATGTAAGCCTGCTGTTGGCGCAGCCACAGCTCCTTTTTCCTTCGCATACACAGTTTGGTATCGCAAAGTGTCTTCGGATGTAGCTTCCCTTTTGAGATAAGGAGGGAGAGGAGGAGTACCCATAGCATCTAGTATCTCAGCAAAACTATATGTATGTGGTTCCCAGAAAAAGCGCACCCAATTATTTTCGCGAGATTCCCATTGGACATGAAGTGTACAGTCAAAGTGTTTGTGATGTATTTCTTGCGTGAGTGTTTCCCCTAATTTCCATCGCTTTTTATTTCCTATCATACATTCCCAAATACAACTTTGAGTTGTAGAAAAAATTTGACTGTAGTCAGTGGGTTCAACAGGAGATGTGAGCAATAGCTCAATTTTTGCTCCTGTTAAACGTTGGAGCATTATTCGGGCTGGAATAACTTTTGTCTGGTTAAACACCAAGAGACTATCCGAAGGCAGAAGATTGGGAAGATCGTAGAAATGGTGATGGGTGATCTTTCCCTGTCGATAAGTTAGTAATCTAGCATGATCACGGGGACTTACAGGATGAAGTGCAATGCGGTGATCTGGCAAATCATAATGGTAGTCAGAAAGAAATATGGGATTATTAAAAGTACTGGACATAATTAGTCACAATTATTTTCTAATTTATTGTTCAAATTTTGGCAAATATATGAGAAAGGCATTATTTCCAGGCTCTTTTGATCCAATAACAATAGGTCATGTTGAAATAGTAGAACGTTGTTGTGACTTATTTGATGAGATAATCGTGGCTATAGGGGTAAATAGTCATAAGAAATATTTTTTTTCGTTGGAAGAACGTATGGATATGCTGGCCAGTAGTTTTGTGTCTTATGAAAAAGTCACTACCAGCTATTACGATGGATTGACAGTGGATTTTGCAGCAGAGCAAGGTGCAGGATATTTACTCAGAGGGTTGAGATCGGATACAGATCTAAGTTATGAGCGACCTATTGAGCTAATTAATAAACATCTGTCGCCAGATATAGAAACTGTGTACATATTTAGTCGTCCGATTCATGTCCATATCTCTTCTACATTGGTTCGGGAAGTCATCAAATATCAGGGTAAAGTTGAGGGTTTGGTCCCAGAAGAGATCGTAGATTATATCAAGGACATTAAATATGCCAAAACCTAAGTCCAGGATTTTTGTCGTTATCCCTTGCTTCAATGAACATACGATAATAAAAGAGGTTGTACTGCAACTCTTAGATGGTGGATATGAAATCTTAGTTGTAGATGATGGATCCCAACCTTCACTTAAAGAATATATTCACGATCTACCGATCCATTATCTGAGACATTGGATAAATTTAGGGCAGGGGGCAGCACTACAAACAGGCACAACGTATGCCCTCAAAAAAGATGCTGATATCATAGTACACTTTGATGGAGACGGACAGCATCGTCCAGAAGATATTGCCAAATTGATTCAACCTATATTGGATAGTGAAGTTGATATCGTACTTGGATCAAGGTTTATGAAACCCGAGCATCGGGCGTACATACCTACAAACAGACGTGTGTTATTGCAGATAGCCAGAATATTTAATGGATTACTAACTGGAATTTGGCTTTCTGATGCGCATAATGGATTTCGGGCGATGAATAGGAAAGCGGCACTGAGTATGACCATAACTGAAAATCGAATGGCGCACGCCTCTGAAATTCTTCAATTAATACAAAGAGAACAGTTAACCTGGAAGGAAGTACCTACCCAGATTAATTATACGCCATATTCCCAAAATAAAGGACAATCTTCATGGAATATGATCAACATACTGATAGACTTACTCATTAAAAGATGGATATGAAACTCATTCAACTTTTGTTAATCCCTTCTTTAATCATATTGTGGTTCTTGTCTTGGAAATATGTAAGAAGTCGCATACTGACCAAAGTACTGTTTTTATGTTCTGTATTACTAGGGATATATTTTGTACTCTTTCCTGAAATGTCAACATCGCTAGCTAATAGGTTAGGTGTAGGAAGAGGAACAGATCTCGTCATGTATATTGCCATTATCGTATTCGCATTTGGCTATGTGTTGATGTATGCTAAAATTAACCACCAACAAGATTTGATAACAGAGATTGTTCGTCAAATGGCTATTGAGCACGCAGAGCCTCCTTCGTCTCATTCTTCTATTACTTCTGATCAGGAATAATGGTATACATGGACCACAATGGATGTGTATAAATGGTATCTATGGTAGATTCACTGAATATAGCAGGAATATTAATGAATTGATTTTCGGGATATTCTGATATCCATATGATTGTCAAGTTACCATCATATCTGACATCTGGATTTTCTAACTCATTAGGGGAAATATAAGGTATACCTACAGCATCAGGAATCCTGGTTTTATTGGTCGTGTAAATGATTGAATGTTGTATTGAATTGCGTAAACTATCTGAAATATTATACATCAAATCATAGTCGTATTCGGGGAATGTATAAGATGTTGTTGTTGGGGCATCAGCGTAAATTATTTGAACTATTCTTCCCATCAATGCAATCAAAAAGAGTGAAAATAGTATCCAACTGGTGATCCGGTTCCGAAATGATTGAGATGCAAGGGTGGAGGAAAGAATGAAACTAAGCAGTATTGTCCACTGAGTAGGAGCAAAGTATCTGGTTTCCATAACAAAGGTCCAAAAATCCAGCCAATCTGTTTCCGGTGGAGTCGTAATTGAGGAATAGGATATTAAACATATATTGCCAAACGCGATGGAACAAAAAATCCATCCTAACAGATTAAATGAAACATTGTGTTCAACTGCGATCCAGTTATACCAAGTAGTTAACACTAATGCTATAATTATACTTGACCCAAGCAGTAATCCCAAAGGAATTAACCTTTGTGAAACCCCTAGAAAGTTTTTCAAGGATTCTACATTCTGTATATTGAAATATATAAATGACTTTATGGGAAAAGGGTCTATGTATGTTAAATGATGGAAGAAAAGTGTAGATTTCGCTGAATCAGAAAAGTATGGCATTTGACCAAAACCCAGCCATGAGATAATGGTATACATGGTAATTGTAAAGGGGATAATGGCAAATATGATCATCTTACGTAAAGAGGCTGGATACTTTTGGAGGTAGAAAGGGATCAGAGTTGCCAGGGGAATAATCAAAAGGAAAGGAACGTAGATGAATTTTAAAGTGATCGTAGCACTTAATACCGTTCCACTCAATAAAAGCCAGAGATTGGAAGTAAAACCTCGCTTATTCAGTGAAAAAATCAGTAGGGACACCGAACTGGATAATAATCCAAGTGCTAGTAAATCTGAAGAGGGTAACGGGTGGAGAAGGGTAGGGGAAAGAATGCAATAAGCTGACATAAGTATCCAACCCCATACTTTTCTATGGGAAATACTGATGAGATACAAGCTAGATCCAACCCATAAGATAATAGATACGATATCGAGAAAAAAAGATGAGACCAATCTATTCTGAAATATGGTTTGGAAAACATGCAGTGCATACACATAACCCTTGGGAAATGCCGTTCGGGACTCTTGCCTGATCTCTATCTGATCGGTAATTTCAACCTGATAAAATGTAGGTGATCCAAGACGAAGATAATTAGCATGAGATTGAAGCATCAGCGCCGTATCAGGATAAAAAATCCGATAGTGATATCTGTGTGATATTCTGAAGCCGACACTTATTATCAGGCAGATGACAAAGAATATATGTGGTTTGGGGACCTTCAATCTCGCGTATTATAGACTGTGTATTCCTTATTTTGATGTAAAAAAGTAAACGGCACAGATTGTTGTTGAATTCGATACTGTACGTAGTATTTAGCCGAAGATCGGATAATTTCATTGGGATTGGAAAGAGAATAAGACATTCTTCCCGTATACAAGTACATAACACGTGGAGTAGGGAAAATGATGATATCCTCTGGATGCGTATGCTGACGTATAAAGTGGAACATATCCAATGAAGGAACATTTCCGAAAGTATATGAGTGGTCTTTTCGTAAATTTCTGTAAATAAACACAGCGTGTATGAGAAAGATAGTGGGAATAGCACAATATATTACAACTCGCTTTAAGAATCTTGATCGTTTGGGATATCGCATGGTGTCATAGAGTGAAGATATACCTGATGAAAAAAATACAATGACGAACGGAAAGATTGGAATGAGGAATCGGAATCCATCTACAAAGGGCCACAGGATGATTAATACCGTATATAGCACACAGAAAGTGAGTTCTAATCTATATCGATGAAAATGAGAGTAGATACCTATTAGGATAAGTGGAATGGTAGAAACATAGAACAGCCAGCCAACTGGACCCAAAATGTTTGCTGGAAGTTGTAGATAATGTAATAGATTCTGATAAGCTTGGTTGAGATTTATTGATTTTATGAAGAATAGGTATGAGTACTCTGCAGTAGGATATACCTGAGGATAAATGATGAGATATATTGCTAAAGGTAGTAATAGTAAAAAAAGATGCTGTAATAAAGTAGTTGGTTTTTGCTTCTGATCAGATTTGTTGTTGATGAGTTTTGCACTGTATACGACGAATAATGTGAAAATATGAATGATACCTATAGAACGAATCATGAGCGTTATGGTGAGTATCAGGCCAATCAAAATGAACCGAATAGGATTCGTGCCGGTATTGGGAAGTATTGTTAACTGATAGAAAAATAAGGTGCTGACAAATAGAAACGGAATATCAGATATGATTAATTCGCTAACTATGATAAGAATGGGATTTAAGGCACAAAGTGCCAATACCATAATTTGAATAAATAGAGGGAATGATAGCGTCAGTATGTATTTATACATCACAAACAGAAAGCCTACAAAGCAAAGGATGGCTGGCAATTTTAACAACTGAAGATCCAAACCTGAGAAATAGTATATGGCACTTAGCATAAGAGGATAGCCAGGGGGATACAAGTCTGGTCCATGTTTGGTATCTGAAAGCCGCATGCTTTGCGAATTCAATTCAAAAAGATTGTGTGTACCTCCCTCCAAAATGGCTTTAGCCTGTGAGATATAAAGCGCAAAGTCTCCTCCCAATTCATGATATGGATGTAAAATTATCAAACAGCTCCCCCCAGCATATAAAATAAGACTCCATAGTAATGGGGTATGATTCCTTGTTAGCATATCATACACTATGAGAGTTTTACAATTCTACGCCTCCTTTTGTAGATCGCAAGACAGACCAGGAAAATACATCCCATCACTGTAGTCATAGCCCCTGCGATAGAGCTGTTCAATCCTGCTGCCAGAAAATATCCTCCTATTGCTGAGACAATACCTATAAGTACTGCATATAACATCATGTGTTGAAGTTTATGAGTAAGGAGATAAGCTCCTGCAGCAGGTACCACCATGAACCCGACGACAAGGATAGCGCCGACTGATTCAAAAGAGAAAACGGTAGTCAAAGATACCATACTCATCAGCGAATAATGCCAAAATGCCGTTGATATTCCAATGGCGGATGCATGCAACGGATCAAAGCTCGTTATTTTGAGTGCTTTGAATCCTAAAATTAGATAAAAGACTATCAGTATTAACAACCCTGAGAGCATCCAAACAGTTATGGGTCCCAGATTAGTGCCATCTGCTAACAACCATATATCTAATGGTACATAAGCTATTTCACCATACAATACACAATCCTGATCCAGGTCTACCTGCCCTGCAAAGAACGAAATAAGTATTACTCCTATGGCGAACATAAAGGTAAAAGAAAGTCCAATAGCTGCATCAGACTGTAAACGAGCTTTTTTATGTATCCATTCGATCATAATTGTAGTAAACACACCAAAACAAGCAGCACCTACCAGCATAGGCCATGTAGCTCTACTTTGTGCGATAAAAAAAGCTATGACAATCCCCGGCAGTACTGCATGAGAAATTGCATCACCGATCATTGTCATTTTTCTCAATAACAAAAAGCATCCCAACAATGCACTTGAAGTTGCAACTAAAGAGCCGGTCAATATAATCCAAAAAGCGTCCATTTCTATTGATCTTTATGAGGGTTAAGAGAAGTTGGATAAGGAATGGGAGATGCATGTGGATCGCTTGTTGGGAATGCTAAAGACGATTCTAGTGCTTCTTCTAATTCAGGGGTAATCATGTGTTCTATAGCTTCTGCATTATCGTGCACATGATCGGGGGGGAGGTTCAAATGCGTGGTGAGGTACAGTTCCCACAATCGATGGATTCTCACGATTCGTTTTCCTTCCTCAATACCTTCGGTAGTGAGTGAAAGATGCTGGTATCGGTGGTTTAGATACCCTTGCCGTTGTAAGATTCTGGCACCCCTTTGAATATCAGAACGAGATATATATCTTCTGTCCTGTACTTCAGCATAGGTGCGGGAAGCATTAAAATGATTATCTCTTTCTCCCAGTTGATATAGGCATTTGAGAATATTTTCTGTAAGAATTTTTCGGCGATAATGGAATTGTTTGATCCATTGTAGTACCGTCCCTTTTGCAGTTCCAAATAGTAAAGAAAGAAATGCAAAAAAAGAAAGCATCACTACTACCCAGGGTCCCGTCGGCATTCGGGGGATAAGATATGAAATGTAAGCACCTGTAATGCCTGATACAGATGCAAATACAACAGCCAGTATAAGCATCCATTGCAGATTATGCGTCCAGTATCTGGCAGCCACGGCTGGTGCAATCAATAGCGCGGCCATTAATACTACTCCAATAGCCTGTATTCCAATGGCAATAGCAACGACGGTAAGTATATATAGAAGGCTTTCTAGCTTTTCAACTGCAATTCCTCTTGTTTGAGCAAAATTTCTATCAAAAGTTATGATTTTTAGTGGTCTGTACCATATAATGATAACTAATGCCAAAATGAAACTCATGACTCCAAACACTATCACATCTTCTCTTACAAGCGCTGCAGCCTTACCAAATAAAAACTTGTCTAACCCTGATTGAGCAGCATTACCAGATTTTTGGATATAGGTCAACAACAAGATACCCAGGCCATAAAATAGAGATAATACAATGGCCAAAGCCGCATCAGGTTTGATTGAAGTATTTCTAGTCAGATAATTGACAGATAATAAACCTAGAAGACCACTTCCCGTTGCACCCACCAATAAATACAAAGGATCTTTGGATTGTGTGAACAGGAATGCTAAACATATTCCGGGAAGTATAGCATGAGAGATAGTATCCCCAATGAGTGCTCGCTTTTGCAAATACATGAATACTCCCACAATGGCTGCCCCTGAACACATAAATAGCATGCCCATCAGTACCCAACTCACATTTGGATCTATATAAGCTAATATATACGGTGTGTAAAACCTATTCATGATTATTTACCTTTTGTCTTCCACTGGAAGATTCTGTTTCTCAACGATACTCATAACTTCACTCAAAATGCTTAGCCTGCCACCGTATGCTTTTTCAATATTTTCCTGCGTAAACACCTCTTGAATTGGCCCTGCAGCGATCATCCGAGTGTTTAGCATAATTAACCAGTCAAAATATTGAGAAACTGTTTGCAGGTCATGGTGAACGACCAGAACCGTTTTACCCTCGGCTTGCATATCTTTTAGCAAGTCTATGATGGCATTTTCAGTAGCGATATCCACCCCGGCAAAGGGTTCATCCAATAAGTAAAGATCAGCTTGTTGTGCAAGTGCACGAGCAATAAAGACCCTTTGCTGTTGCCCTCCTGATAATTGTGAAATTTGTCGACGTAAAAAAGGCTCTAGTTTGACCTTTTTTATGGCCTCTAGCGCTATTTCTTTATCAAGTTTGCTAGGCCTCGAAAACAGATTATTGGGGTTGTATCTCCCCATGAGTACTGTTTCAAATACATCTATGGGAAAATCCCAATCTACGCTACCACGCTGTGGAACATAAGCAATTCGGGATCTGACTTCTTCCAAAGGCTTTCCAAAAAGTTTAACATACCCACTATTGGGTTTTATCAAACCCATAATCGCTTTTAGCATAGTGGTCTTACCCGAACCATTTGGCCCTACAATACCCACCAAATGGTTGCCAAATAAATCAAAATCTGCATTCCAAAGTGCGGGTTTGCTGTGATAGGATACTGTAAGATTATGTATTTCTAATACATTTTGCTCTTGTGAATCTATATGCGAATGGATTTCTTTCATATCAGTATCATTATATACGAATCATGAATATTGCATAATTAAACATAAATGTTTGAAAAATACACATTCCGTATCATGTGTCTCATTATCTTTGTTATAGGATGTGCAGCTAATTATTAAGGTACTAAGGAAGCAACGCCCCCTCCCGGGGGCGGCTTTTATTTTAGGCCTTTTACAATCGTATACACATTTGATCTTACCATTCCTTTATATGTTCCTTCCGGTGTACCTGCTTTACCCATAGCATCCGAAAACAATGTGCCACCTATAAATACTTCATGTCCACGTTGTTTACATCCAGCTACTACCGCTTCTAGTGATTTGGAAGGTACTGATGTCTCTACAAACACGGACTTAATATTACGCGCTACAATCAAGTCAACCATTTCTTTCACATCCTTTAATCCAAATTCAGCAATGGTTGATATCCCTTGTAGGCCTTTAACTTCAATGTCATATGCATCGCCAAAATATTCAAAAGCATCGTGTGCGGTTATCATCACACGCTGATCTTCAGGAATCGAATATATGGATGTTTGTACCCATTGATCTAATCTCTGTAACGTATCTTGAAACTTGATGCTATTATCCCGTATTTGCATAGTATTTTCGGGCAAATGCATGACCATCTTATCTTCAATATAGGAAGCTACGTAATTCCATAGTTTCACATCAAACCAGATATGTGGATCATATGTTGTAGTCGAAGAATCAGATATAATAAGCGCTTTTTGAGGAATGCCCTCACTGACTGCATAGACGGGTTTCTGGCGTGATAGTTTTTCCAAAATTTCCCCCATTTTTCCTTCAAGATGTAGTCCATTATAAAATATAATGTCAGCATCTCTTAGTAGAGTGAGATCTTTCTGCGTGGCTTTATATAAGTGAGGGTCTACACCTGGGCCCATTAACCCTATAACCTCAACCAATGTATCAGCAATTTCTTCCACTGCATCAGCAATCATTCCCGTTGTTGCTACTACCAAAGGTTTCTTATCGATGTGAGAATTATCAGATTTCGTCTCGCAACCAGTAAGAATCCCAATTATAACCCATAATAAAAGGCTACTTTTCCAAAAATATATATTCATATGAACCTGCTTTACTCACAAAGATAAATATAAATTTAGAAAAATATAAATAAATATTTAGGCTCATCTAAAATTCTATTATTTTTACCCTTAGGTTAGATAATTACTAGGATTTCGCTATTTAAAAAAAGTAAATTTGAGTTACTTCATTGGAAGTGTAGTTGAAATGAACTCATATGTAAGGATGTTAAATTGATATGAAGTAAGCGTAATTAAAAAATAAATGTTTATATTTTTATATGAGCCATCTGAGTCAAGCTGAGGAAAATTATCTCAAGAGTATATATAGTCTGTCTCGGAAAGTTGAGCTAGTTTCAACTCGAACACTGGCTCAAGAGTTACAGGCCAAAGACTCTTCCGTAACGGACATGCTTAAGCGCTTGTCCAAAAAATCACTTATACATTATGTTAAGTACAAGGGGGTTTCTTTAACAGATATTGGACTCAAGAAGGCTTTGATGATTATACGCAGGCATCGTTTATGGGAGGTTTTTCTGGTTGAGAAACTGGGATTTAACTGGGACGAAGTGCACGAACTGGCAGAACAACTCGAACATATTCAATCACGAGAACTAACAGAGAAGTTAGATGCATATTTGGATTACCCTGAGATAGACCCACATGGAGACCCTATACCAGATAAGGATGGAGAGATTGTATTTAGATCTCAACTGTTACTTTCACATGCAAAGGCCAATCAGAAATTAAGAATCATTAGAGTTATGGACGATTCTTCAGAATTTTTGAAGTATCTTGATGCCTCAGGAATAGCTATAGGTGATGATTTACAAATCACACAACGTGTTCCGTTCGACAATTCTCTACAAATTAAATTTGAAAGTGGGCAAGAGCTCCACATTTCTGAAAAAGTTTCTGACAATATTGTCGTAGCTTTACTATCTTAGCGTGCTTTTTTACGAATTAGTGCTATGACATCGGAGGAAATATTAACCGAGCTCAGGAAAATCATACGAGCACTTAATTTGGAATCCAAAAGAATCCAGAAAGTGTCGGGTATAAGCATCCCTCAATTTCTTTGTTTGAGATATTTGAGTAAACTACCTGATTTTACTGCTACAACTAAATCCATTTCCGAGGCATTGACACTCAATCCCAGCACAATTTCAGGTATTATAAGCCGCTTGGAGAAAAAAGGTTTTGTGGCAAGATTACCCAAAAGAAATGATAAGCGCATGACCTTTATATCTTTAACTGCTGAGGGGGCACGACTCATCAATGCTTCCCCTTTGCTTTTTCAAGAAAAATTGGATCAGCGTTTATCGAGGTTATCAAATGATGAGTTAATCAAGTTACAAGAAGGACTCATATTAATCTCTGGTATGTTAGAGTTGAAGGATGTTGATATTCCTTCAATTATATCTATGACGGATGAAATAGATCAAGTGGATGATATTCATGACGAATTCACAGATAAGCCTTTTATTTAATTACGTTGTAGATGCTATTCACTTATTGCCCCTCCTGGGATCAGCAGTTGTTTACAACTAAGTAATACTACTTTTACACGTTAAGTTTGATGACTCCCGATGGATGCTTGTTAAACATGACATCGTTTCAATAAATGAGTTTTCAACATCGCTGGATGGGGTTCAAGTTTTAAAGTAGTAGTAAGTGATGCGACAAAATAATGATAATGCAATA
>CAZZEC010000135.1:0-16529 GCA_964652565.1 uncultured Bacteroidia bacterium | reverse complement strand
TAAACTTTATGAACAACTTTTACTTGTTTGTAAAAAAGTGAAGAGGGATTTTGAAAGAAAAAATAGAACAATCCAATATAACCTAATCCAAATAACACATGTCAAACGCAGAACAACTCAGATTGGAAGCATCGCGTGTAGGAGTAGCCTGGAAAAAGTGGGGACCATATTTATCAGAACGTCAATGGGGAACAGTAAGAGAGGATTATAGTCGGGATGGTTCAGCTTGGGATTACACCCCCCATGATCATGCTCGTAGTAAAGCGTATCGCTGGGGAGAAGATGGAATCGCAGGTATCTCCGATGATCAGCAACATTTGTGTTTCTCTCTTGCGCTATGGAATCAACAGGATCCGATATTGAAAGAACGCTTATTTGGATTAACAGGACCTGAAGGGAATCATGGTGAGGATGTGAAGGAGTTATATTATTACCTGGATAGTACTCCTACTCACTCTTTCATGAAATACCTGTACAAATATCCTCAATCTCCCTTTCCCTATTCAGAACTGGTCAATGTCAACAAAACCAGAGGAAAGTATGAAGGTGAATACGAACTCATGGATACGGGTATATTTGATGAAGATAGATACTTTGATGTATTTGTAGACTATGCCAAAGCAGATACCGATGACATATGTATTCAAATCCGTATTGTCAATCGTTGTCATGAAAAGGCTCCCCTCTGTGTATTACCCACCTTGTGGTTTCGCAATACCTGGCGATGGGAGGAAAGTACAGATACACGTGTTCCTGTGATCATGTCAGTAGACGGTCATTTAGAAGCTGAACAGCCTGATTTTGGGAAATACTATTTATATGCCGAAAATCCACTGGAGATTTTGTTTTGCGAGAATGAAACCAATACCAAACGTCTATACGGGGAAAAACTGAAGTCGACCAGTGCAAAAGATGGAATCAATGATTTCATTGTAAACGGGAGAACAGATGGGGTCAATCAACAACAGCAAGGGACCAAATCTAGTTATGTCTTTCGCTTGGAAATCGAGGGTAAGCAAGAACATATCATCAAACTCAGGCTTACCCAACAGCAGCATCCCCATCCATTTTTGGACTTTGATGCCATTCTGGAATTGAGGAAACAGGATGCAGACGATTTTTATCACAAACTACAGCAAAAGATCACAGATGAAGATCTGAAAGCCATTCAAAGGCAAGCATACGCTGGAATGATGTGGACCAAGCAATATTACTATTACAACGTGAGAGAATGGCTGTACGGCGACCCACATCATTCGCCTCCTCCAGAAGAGCGGTTGGAGGGGAGAAATAACCACTGGAAGCATCTGGTAAATGCAGATATCATCTCCATGCCCGATAAATGGGAATATCCCTGGTATGCCGTATGGGACTCTGCTTTTCATTGTGTACCATTGGCACGACTGGACTTAGACTTTGCCAAGGAGCAATTATTATTATTCTTAAATGAAAAATATTTGCATCCCAATGGACAAATACCTGCTTATGAATGGGATTTTAGCGACGTGAACCCTCCAGTACATGCATGGGCAGTAAGCAAGGTATATAAAATGGAACAGGAAATGTATGGAACCAAGGATACATCTTTTTTACAATTGGCATTCCATAAGTTACTGCTCAATTTCACCTGGTGGGTAAACAGAAAGGACCGGAATGGAAATAATATCTTTGAAGGAGGTTTCCTCGGACTTGATAATATAGGTGTTTTTGACAGAAGTAAACCCTTACCCACAGGAGGATTTATCGAACAAGCAGATGGCACGAGCTGGATGGCGATGTACTGTCTCAACATGATGCAAATTGCACAGGAACTAGCCGTTGAGTTTCCTATTTATGAAGACCTGGTAATCAAATTTTTTGACCATTTTCTTCAGATCGCATCTTCCTTGGAGAATTTGGGCGATGGAGAGTTCCATGGGATGTGGGATGATAACGATAAGTTCTTCTACGATATACTCTATTTACCCTATGAAGATCCTTTTCCCCTCAAGGTGCGCTCCATCGTAGGTATTATTCCCTTGTTTGCTGTTGAGGTGATGGAAAAAAAGAACTATGATAGTCTACCTAATTTTAAGGCTTATCTCGATAAAGTGATGATTGAAAGACCTGATTTTTGCCGTTTAGTTTCCCGATGGTATGAAGAAGGTGATGAAGGTCGAAGATTGTTTTCATTAGTGAGAGGAAAACGTATGACAAAAGTATTAGAAAGGGTAGTAGATGAAGCCGAGTTTTTATCAGAATATGGTATGAGGGGGCTTTCAAAATACCATAAAGACCATCCTTATGAATATCATAACGACGGGGACGTGTTTCGGGTGGCATACACTCCAGGAGAATCTACCACTGATCTGTTTGGTGGGAATTCCAACTGGAGAGGGCCTATTTGGTTCCCTATCAATTATATGTTGCTCGAATCTCTTAAGAAATTTCAGTCCTATTATCCCCACCCATTTGTGGTAGAGTTCCCTAAAGGATCAGGAGAGCAAATAGAATTGCCTCAAATTGTCGAATTACTTTCCAGGCGATTAATGAATATCTTTAAGCTGGATGAACAGGGAGAGAGAGCTGTGTATAAGAATTTACACCCCAAAATGAATGAAGATCCCCATTTTAGAGATCACATATTATTTTATGAGTATTTTCATGGAGATATGGGACGGGGATTAGGTGCCAGCCATCAGACAGGATGGACAGGATTAATTGCTGAGATTATAGATAACATGCATGATTAACTTTAGATAATGCAAAATCATCAATGGCTATTAGCCAAAAGACCTAATGGGAATATACGTTCTACAGATTTTACATGGAACGAGACTGAGATAGCAGAGCCCAATGAAGGCGAAATACTCATTCGAAATATTTATCTTTCACTGGATCCTACCAATAGAGGATGGATATCTGATACACCTGGTTATTTGCCACCAGTACCGCTGGGTTCAGTCATGCGAGGAATAGCTATCGGTGTCGTGGAAGCATCCCGAAATGCTCGTTTTCCTGAAGGAAGTATTGTACAAGGTATGTTGGGTTGGCAAACCTATACACTTTCAGACGGTAGCGGATTAACGATATTACCCAACATGCCTGGGGTGCCACTTACTGCACATTTTGGACTATTTGGACATATAGGTATGACCGCCTATTTCGGACTATTGGAAATTGGGGAACTTGCTTCTGGTGAAACAATCACAATTACAGCTGCCTCAGGAGCCGTGGGATCATTGGTCGGACAGATTGGCAAATTAAAGGGTTGTAGAGTTATAGGAATTACAGGAAGTGATGAAAAATGTCAATGGATCACAGAGGAATTGGGATTTGATGCAGCTATCAATTACAAGACAGAGTCGGTATATGAGCAGCTCAAAGTCCACTGTCCCGAAGGGATAGATGTGATTTTTGAAAATGTAGGAGGAGAGATATTTGATGCAGAATTAGCACATATCAATCTTCATGCTCGGGTTGTATTGTGTGGATTAATATCTCAATACAATGCAACTGAACCTGTACCTGGACCTTACAATTTTCGGAATCTGTTGACGAGGAGAGGAAAGTTGCAGGGATTCATCGTTTTGGACTATATGGACCGTGCGATGGAAGCTATGATGGAGCTCGCTCAATGGTACCAGGAGGGAAAGATCTCTTATCATGTGGATGTGATAGAGGGATTACAGGAAGCACCAACAGCAATTAACCGTTTATTTGATGGAAATAAAAAAGGAAAACTCCTCATTAAAGTATCTGAAGAACCGTGAAAAGTATATGATGGAGCTGGTTTAGTGGCCCAATACGAAGAATGGTATAGTTGATGTTGGCAAGGTTAAATATTTGTGAAATTTCATACATATTCCTGTATTTCTCAAAACTATTGATCATGTTATCAGTCACCCTGCATATAACAGTTTATGTGCAGATACCATAGCTCTTTTCTTTACAAGTATATTCTGGTAACCAGTCCCTGGTTTCTGGGATTATTCCTCAATATATCAGTTGCTCAGAATGCACAGTTGACGGGGCAAGTCATAGACAGCACAGAAAAAAATTCTCTGGGTTATGCATCAGTGATGTTGTATAAATCTTCAGATAGTACGCAAATAGGAGGAATATTGTCAGACACAACTGGTAGTTTTTTCCTTTCAAATATCTCAAGTGGGAACTATTATCTCGTGGTGAGGTTTCTGGGATATAAACCTCTCATCAGATCGTCTATTGAAATTGCATCATACGATCAATTGGACCTGGGAATTATTGGGCTTTCTCCTACTACACGGTTATTAGAGGAAATTGAAATTACTGGTAGGAAAAGTCGTAGCCTCTTTAAAATAGACCGACAAGTATTTTCCGCTGGTCAGTTTGAAAATGCTAGAGGGGGAAGTGCGACAGATATCATACGAAATTTACCGGGTATATCTATCAATGCTTTGGGGGAAATTACCCTTAGAGGTAGCCAGGGGTTTATCGTCATGATTGATGGTAGACAAATGCAGACAGATGCTGGAAGTTTGTTGAACCAACTTCCAGCAAATGCCATAGAAGATATTGAAATTTTAACGACGCCTTCTGC
The DNA here is from genome assembly GCA_964652565.1 of uncultured Bacteroidia bacterium. Taxonomy (GTDB): domain Bacteria; phylum Bacteroidota; class Bacteroidia; order J057; family J057; genus JBCCTX01. The sequence continues at coordinate 11,968 of CAZZEC010000135.1, read as the reverse complement.
AAAGTATGATCCTGATGGTAAAGGGGGAATTATTAATATTACGACCCGAAAAGGGGCTACTGATGGAGTATTTATTCAAGCTAATGGTCTCTATGGTCTACCTAGTGTAGAACCCTACGATAATGCAGATGCGAGTAGGAGATTTGGAGGTGATGTAACAGTGAATGTGAGAAAGGGGAAATGGGACATTTCAGGAGGTCTTGACTATAGACGCGATGATATCGCAGGACTTCGCATTGGATATGTAAATACTTACCTGGATGAGGTACTTACCGAGTATCCTTCAGAAGGAGAAAGAAGTTTTGATCGGGAACAGTATTCTGGACGTATCTCAGCCATTTTTCAACCTACAGAACGTCAAAGATGGAGTCTGAATTTTTTTGCAGGCGATAGAACACAATATCGTACGGCTGATATATTGTATCAACCACAACAAAGGAGCGTAATTCCTCAATCTGAGTTCTTGGGAACGGAGGCATATTGGGATCTATATGATTCCAGAGGCACTGTTATGGCCGATCGTGAGATCATCAACTCATTGGTGTACTACAATGAAAATTTAAGGGTGAGAGAAGGGGATTTTTTGATTGCAGGGTTGGATTATCAATGGCAAATTGACGATGAAAGTTCCATAAGCTTCTCGGGATTGTATGAGCATACATTGTTGGGTGGTCCTACAGATAATGCAAGCCTTGCCTGGCCTAATATTATTGATACGCTTCAGTACCAATTTAATACGAATGATAACCCTTTAGATGGAGTGCGCATTAAAGTGGATTACAGTAGAAAGGTAGGAGGTATAAATTGGGAAAGCGGATATCAATTTCGCTACTTAAATCACCCAGGTGATTTCTTCTATTTGGATAGAGACTTAAAAAATGGTCAATGGATTGTAAACCCGGAATTTACCAATCGAATTGAACTTGAACGACAAATACATGGGATTTATAGTCAGATTTCCGGGGAACAAGGAAAATGGCAATACAACCTGGGATTACGTCTTGAATACATGGATCGTACGGTCAGTCTGGCTGAACCGGATACCCTGTACGAGTACCAAATTTTTCAGCCATTTCCTACCCTGAATCTTCAATATAGTCTGGGCAAAGGCTGGACTACCAAGCTAGGGTATAGTAGACGAATAGAAAGGACTACTACCTTCAAAATGACTCCTTTTCCCGAAAGAGAGCATAATGAAACGTTAGAGCAGGGTGATGCTGAATTATTACCTGAATTTATCAACCTGGTAGAATTAGGGTTAGTCAAAAATTTTGGAGACAACTTCGTTTTTGCTACTGCTTATGTTCGGGGAGTGCAAAACGTAATCAACAGGGTCAATACGGTATATAATGATTCCATTCTCAATCGAATTTATACCAATGCGGGTAATGCCAGAGCTATTGGTTGGGAGATGGGAGGAAACTTATATCCTGCAAAGTGGTGTCAGTTTTATGTGGGGACTAACATTTATAATTATCAAATAGAAGGAACCCTTTTTGGAGATGAAATTGATACTGAAAATTGGATTTATTCTGTCAACACGAATATTGAATTCATTATTCAACCTACGTTGAAGTTACAAGCAGCGTTAAATTATCTTTCTCGTAGAGTAACGGCACAGGGAGTAGATTCAAGGTTCTACAATCCCAGTTTGGTTTTGAGTAAATCTTTTCTGGATGGCAAACTATCCGCATCGCTTCAGTGGCTCAGCATGGATATGGGCTTATTGGAGAGTAATGAGCAGCGTATTACTACTGTAAGAGATAACTTTTACACGACTACCAATTATATCTACGAAGTAGATCGAGTGATCTTTACACTCAATTTCCAACTCAACCAGCCTTCCAAAGACATGAAGTTTATTAAAAGTGAATTTGGCGAAAAGGAGTTTTGAGCAAAATGACAAGTTAATCAATAGGTGCGGAATTAATTCCGCACTTATTGATTACTTCTCATCCGAAATCGTCAAATACTTATAAGTATCTCTGAGTATGGTTTGAATTTTGATCAAATAGGTTCCAGGTTCAATCCCTGAAATATCAAATGTAATTTCATTGGCATCCATGACCTGAACTCCCTTTATCTGTTTTCCGTTGAGGTCCATAAGCGAGATCCTGGCTTCTTTGTTATTGTCTGCTCTACGGATAGTTACCAGTTGTTGAGCTGGGTTAGGGTATAACGTAAAATCCAGTGTATGAATCATAGGTGAAGGGTTTATATTATTAACAGGTGACATAGGAGCTGTTTGCACTCCGGAATGATACCTTGTTTGTATATCTGCTTCTTCCATTGCTCCTGCATATATGGATAAGTGGTGCAGCGTTCCGATCCAGGGCTGAGTATGTGTTAACTTATTTCCCAAATACATGTACAGATCTGAATTCCAGTTGTCGAGATTCTCAGAATGTTGATCAACCCATACTGCCTCACCATCTATAAATAAAGTTTCCAAACCATCTTTGTGTCTTACCCATACTACATGTAGCTTATGGATAATGGGCAGCATGGGTCTGAAGAGAATCTCTTTAGATGAACTGGTATCTGTTTGTGCTTCCTCTTTGCCAACCTGTACCCTGATCTGATCTCTAGCCTGCTCCAGGGCAAAAAGTTCAACCCCTGATGTTGAAGACAGGTTCAAAATGTTTGCTGGGCCTTTCTGGGTCGTATTTCCTGGAGATATCCAAGTCTCTATCGTGAATGCTTGTTGTACGTATATCCTTTGACTTAAACTTTGTATAGGTTTTTCAGAGCGTATCAAACCGGGTTGATGAATATATAGCCCCTCTTCATTCCACTCTATGCTTTTACGATCTTCAATAAATAGGTCTAATGGAGTTTGACTACCAGATACATCATGTATGACATCACCTGAGCCTTCATTGAATTCATATCGGGCCAATAATTTCAATTCATCTTCTATAGCAACTTCTGAATAGGTTCCTGAAATTGGATCTCTATCTGGTATGTTTTGGGCAGAGCCAATAAGGACATTCATACATATGATCAGCAATGATATTAAGAGTGGGCTTATGGTAATGGATGAGTTAATTGTTAGTTGCTTCATACTGAAAATTGCATTATCAAGAACAAGACAGTCAATACAGAAGCAAAAATATTTATAAAATAATAATAAACATAATAATTAATATTTATTGAATTACTATTGTGTATTGAAGTAATATATTTAATGTAGAATGATAATAAATCCTATGAGAGATCCATTGAATAGGGCTTTATTGGATAATGAGTCGTATATAGGATGTTAGCATATGTATGATAATGCTTGAATATCGTCCATTATTAGACATTCCCTGGTATTGCTTACATAACTACTGAAGAGATAGGTAGTCAAATTATGTGAGTAAACGATAATAATCTAAGATTACGGAAGATTATTCCATTATTTCTAAAAAAATATCAATTTGGATTACCATCTTCTTCTGAAACATATCAAAGCTTCTGTAAATTGCGTATGTTGATATTTATCATATAAGCTATGGATAAAGTACAAGTACTTGAGTCGCAAAAAGCCCTAAAGTGGGTAGACGGAATTGCCGACCTCATGGATAATCGTTTTCGAATCCCCTTTACCAATATTAGGTTTGGCCTGGATGCAATTATAGGGTTGTTCCCCGCTGTAGGAGATGTGATATCATTTGCTATTTCAGGTACGTTGGTTGCAGTGATGGCCAGATACGGTGCCAGCGGTAGGTTGCTCATCTTGATGTTGGGGAATATACTGTTAGACGGACTTGTAGGAACAGTACCCATAATAGGGGACCTGTTTGATATAGGTTATAAAGCCAATCGGCGCAACGTCAATATGTTACTTGAGCATTACGATGAAGGAAAGCATAGAGGTTCTGGAAAGGGGATTGTGTTATTAGTGATCTTCGCATTGATTCTGATATTTGTAGTGTTAGTGAGTGTATTTTGGGGTATGATTTCACTTTTATTGGGAAATTAGTAAACGTTTGTACTCATATTTTTTACGCAAATATGACCTTTCAATAAATTTTTCGTATAAAGGGAAAAAAAGCGGTGTATGTTGATAAATATTCCCGATGAAATATTAGCTCAACCAGATTATGGCAAGCAGCCTTTTTTAACGGATGTAGCCGTTATGCTATATTGTGATGAACGTATTTCACTTGCTAAAGCGGCTAGGATTGCTGGTTACAATCGGATGGAATTTCAGGCTATTCTTGCTGAAAGGAAAATACCTGTACAATAGGCTCTCCCGATCCTACAACACCCTCACCCCCAACCCCGGCCGATCCGAGATCGACATCCTCCCATCTGTTAAGATAAATCCTCCATCCACGAGATCCTTGGCCAGGTCCAGGCTACCATCCAGATCGATATAGCGCGTCTGTTGACTAGCCAAGGCTGCATGTAAGGCCGCAGTAATGCTGACGATGCTTTCATCGTTGCATCCCCACATGAGCTCCACACCTGCCTGCCGGGCAATTTCTGCAATTTGTAATGCTGCATATACCCCTCCGCACTTCATGAGCTTGATATTGAAGATCCCACAGGCTAATTCGGGAGATACCAAACGGAAAGCATCTTCTGGCGTAACCAGGGATTCATCTGCGGCGATTATCTGCTTGGGTTGTGCTGGAAGGCTACGCATGCCGGCGATATCTGACGCTGGCAAAGGTTGCTCAATGAGTTCTATCCCCAAGTGCTTGGTTTTTTCATAAAAAGTCTTTACCTCCTCCACGCTATAGCCTTGATTGGCATCAACCCTGATCAATATATTCTTCCCCCATTTCTCCGTCAACTTCGTAACCCGACCTATATCCTCTTCCAGATTATTTCCCAACTTTACTTTCAATATCTTAAACCCTCTTCCCACATATTCATCCGCCTCTGCCATCGTTTCTTCCAGACTTTTGATACCTATGGTGATGGAAGTAGCAAAGGATGTATGAGACTGGCCAAGGAATTTTGCCAGGGGAATGTCCAGATATTGTGAAAAAGCATCGTGAATCGCAATGTCTAACGCAGCTCTTGCTCCGGGAAAATCTTTGAGCCATGTTTGCAGGTCTTTACATAAGCGATAAAACTCACGGATATCTCTCCCAACCAGTCGATCAACCAGCGCTTCATCTAGCTTCTTTTCCGTATCATCGAGTTGCTCTCCTACAACGAGTTTACTGGGATTGGCAGCGCCAATCCCCCGTATGCCATTTTCCAGTTCGACAATGACGAATATATTTTCTACCGAAGTTACGGTCTTATATGCGATGGAATATGGACGTTTGAGATCGAGGTTTTCTCTTACTACTTGTATGGATGCTATGTTCATGGATATAAATACTAAAATAAATGAGGAAATAGGCTATTTCTGAGTACCAGATGATATTTGTGTCATCGAAAGAATGGCAGGTAACAATTCTTTCACGCCTTCTTCTACCGGCAATACCACAGGAAGCCCCAATTCCTGGGCGATTTGTGCTTTATACAATCTTGCCTGATCAAGGGGTAGCTTTTGTGTATTAATGGTAATTCCAATGACCTTAGAGCCATACATTTCGATGAGTTTGATCTCATTGGATACGTGGGGTATCTCCAATCCCAAATGATCCCAGCCTTTGTAATGGGTTCTGGCTGGCACTATCTGAAGAATAACTGCTTCCGCATTTCCAGAAACCAAAAATTCAGATCCACAGGGGCCACTGGGATTGCGAAGTGCTGCCTGTCCTTCAATGAATATGATATCGGGTTGAACTTCGCGATAACATTGAACAATGGCGTGCTCCAATTCTCCAGAAACAAAATCATTGACCGTTGAGTCAAATATGAATCCATATTTTCCCCCTTGTAACCATCCTGTCTGACCCGTAAAGATCATTTCTGCTTTCAATCCCGCATCTCTCACTCCTTCTGTAAGAAAACGTGCGGTCGTACGCTTCCCTACGGCACAATCGACGCCCATAACCACGATCTTAGGGCAAGGCACCTGATAGATTGCTCCAGACCAGAAGTGCAATTCACGCCTTGGCTTAGGTTTTCGTACATCCAGCAATGAAACTTGATACTGACTGGCTAGATCCACAAACTCGGGCATCTCACTGACAAATTCATGCAATCCACTGACAATAGAGATCCTGTGTTGTATAGCTGTTTTCATCACAGGGATCAATTGAGGGGGAATTTTCCCTCCCGAACTGGCAATCCCCACAATGCAATAATCTGCTTTGTCACCATGTTGTTCCAAATAGTCTTGAAGTGTGGCATATATAGGGATGCCTCGTTTGGTACCGTCTACTACCTCTCCTGCATCTCTACCCGCCGACGCGTCGTCAATTACTGCGTGTATATGGTATCTTTCTGTACCTCTGATCAGTCCATGTGCTGTTTTGCCATGTGGGCCATCTAGAAGCCCACCAGTGAGAATGATTGCACTTCCATCCATTGAATTACAATTGAAAATAATAAGTTATTAATAAATTCATTATCAGCACCAAGGTACCAAGATGTGTTCCCATTCTTATGAAAGGAATATCTCATGGGTGCCTGGATTACTAAACTTCTGGCGAAGTTAAAATTTTCATTAACTTATACCGTATTTTTGAGTTCTGTTTATGGAATTTTACTCTAAAAATGTAATTTGACACAAAAATCGATATAACGTATATGGAAAACTGGCGTGAATATAAAAAGCTTATTTTACCTGATACTCCCAATCTTCACAAAATCGATGTGTATGAAAAAGAAGGGGGATATAAAACCTTGGAAAAAGTATTGACTGAGTCTAAATGGGACCCTAAATCAGTAATTGATGAGGTAAAAAAAGCAAATATAAGAGGTAGAGGAGGAGCTGGATTTAATGCAGGATTGAAATGGTCATTCATGCCTCCTAAAAAAGAAGGAGTTCCCAGGTATCTGGCGTGCAATGGAGATGAGTCCGAGCCGGGCACACACAAAGACCGCAGGATCTTCGAGTACAATCCACACTTATTTATTGAAGGTGCATTGATTGCTTGCTATGCAATGGAAATGGATGCGGCATACGTATACATTCGCGGAGAATATGCAGATTGGATTGATATGATGCAGGAAGCTGTGGATCAGGCATATAAGAAGGGATATGCAGGAAAAAATATTATGGGTTCTGGTGCTGATATAGACATTTATGTTCACAAAGGAGCCGGAGCATACATTTGTGGAGAAGAGACGTCTTTGATGGAGTCTTTAGAGGGAAAGCGTCCTTATCCACGTTCCAAACCTCCATTTCCTGCACAATATGGTCTATGGGGCAAACCTACTACCATCAACAATATTGAAACTATTGCGCATGTGCCCCTTGTCATGAAGAATGGTGCTGACTGGTATACTTCAATTGGTGCTGAGACTTTCCCTGGTCCTATGCTATATGGAATTGCAGGACATGTCAACCGACCAGGTATGTACGAATATCCTTCGGGTATGCTTATTTCAGATTTGATATACAAAGTAGCTGGTGGAATTAGAGGAGGAAAGAAATTAAAGGCCGTAGTACCGGGTGGCTCTTCCGTACCGATACTTACTGCAGAAATGATAGAAGGGATTACTATGGATGCAGATTCATTGCGTACAGTAGGAACATTTGTGGGTACAGGAGGGATGTGCGTGTTGGATGAAGATACGGATATTGTGAAGTTTCTCATCCGCATAGCGAAATTCTATGATCACGAGTCGTGCGGACAGTGTACGCCTTGCCGCGAGGGTACGGGATGGTTTGTAAAAATGCTCAAGAAAATTGACGCAGGTGAGGGATCTGTAAGAGACCTGGATACATTGTTGGAACTCACTGATACCATGGAAGGTCGCACAGTTTGTGCATTGGCAGATGCCGCAGCCTGGCCAGTCAGAAATACGATTAAGCGCTTTAGAGAAGACTTCGAGGCAAAGATCAAAGTCAAGAAATCTTATGCGGTAGCATAGATAACCTTCGGAAAAGACATTAAAATATAGCCCTCATTTACAGAGGGCTTTTTTTATGCTAAGCTGTAATGTCAGCAGTAGTCATCTGTTAACAAGCGTTTAGGCGAAATCTTCGTCTTGCCCTTCTATTACTTGACGCCCCCTGTAGTACCCACTTTCCAGACATACTCTATGGTAAAGTGTAGGTTCACCACTAACAGGGTCTAAATAGTACGCTCTAGGCTTAAGTTTTAGATGCGTACGACGCTTATTTCTTCTTTGCTTGGATATCTTTCGCTTTGGATGCGCCATTGTGATGGATTTTATTATGTATTACGATACGATTGATCTAAAATTGTATAATTGACAGTTTCCACTATTCCATTTGATCTCGCAGCTTTTTCAGCTTTTCCCAACGTGGATCAATTTCTTCTTCTTTTTTTTCCACCTGAATGGGATTCCCATTCTCATCCATGCCCAGCTTCTTCAAAATTTCTGGATCACAGAGATGTATATCTGTAGAAGGCACCCTGCGAAGAGGAACTGCAAGATTGATAAAATCATATAGCTCCTGGACAATGGAGAGTGCCGGTTCTTGTGGATGGACATACATGACCTCATACCCTTCAAACTTCATATCTTCATCAAATGCATAGAATATGCGTTGATGTTCATCTATGGGGTGATGATATAGTTGTCCACATCTATCACAAGGAATCTCTACATACCCCTTAAAATGAAAAGTTACATCCAAATGAGATGAAGTTTTCACAATGTCCAGGGTTACCTTGATAGAAGCATCCTGAATGGTATCTTGCTCAAACCGATCAAAAAATATTCCAGGAACCTCAAACTGTTCCTGACTTTTTCCTTGCTTGATCCGCGCAATATTGAGTGAATACTGCCTTTCAAAGGACTTGTCTTTGTCCATGACCTTACTTCTTTCGGGGGGCAAATTTAATATTTATAATAAACTTTGCCAAACTTCATGCAAAATAGAAGATGGAAGGCAGACAGAAATGACGACAGACGACAGACCACGGACGATGGAAAAGACCCCAGACAACAAAAAAGACGACAGACGACAGACCACGGACGATAGAAAAGACCCCAGACAACAAAAAAGACGACAGACCACGTATGACAGAACATTACTATTACTGAATATTGGTTTTTTTAACAATACATCAATACTGCAATTCTTACAAATATATAAGTATCACAAAGCTGGCGATCCAGCATATGATAGTGAGTTGCAAAAATAAGTCCTTGAGAAGCATTTCCGTGGGATTGCCACTACGCTCTTCAACAAACGTGATCTGCATATATCTGAGAATGCCTAAAATGACGAAGAATACAGTAATATATAGGTATGGGTTTCCAAATTTGTTTTGGGTATCGGGAGAAATGGTATATGAGATATAGGAAACAATGAGCACAGAAGCCATAATCATCATCGCACCATTAATAAAAGGAAGGTTATAACCATCGATAGATTTTCTGACTTTTTTACCTTCACCAGCTAGTACTACATCTTCCCTTCTTTTGGCTAGTCCAATGAATATAGCCAGTAAAAAAGTCATGAGGATGATCCACATAGATAAAGGAATATCACCAACTGCTGCCCCCAGGCCAATTCTGATGACAAATCCTGCCGCAATTACATACAAATCTATGATGGGGACATGCTTTAGAATGAAGCTATACAATATATTGATGATGACGTAGGTCAGACCCAGCAACATACAATCTATTCCGAGAAAATATAAGACTCCTGTTCCCAATAGGAATAATACGACCATCAAGCTGAGCGCTATGGATACAGATACAGTCTCCGCTGCCAGCGGCCGGTGTTTTTTACGAGGATGTAGGCGGTCATCTGCTCGGTCCCTGTAATCATTTAAAATGTATATGCTACTGGCAATGAATGAAAAAGCTACTACAGCAAGCGTTATATCCCCTAAGAGTTCCCATTCGGTAAATCGCTGGGCAAAAAATGCTGGGAGATATAAAAACCCATTTTTAACCCACTGGTGTGGACGCATTAAGCGGAAGTAGTGTTTCATATACTTTACAAAGGAGGATAAATATACAAAATGTATTCCCAATATAGGTACTTGTGCTGTTGGAGAGGTAATGCGACATAATTATAAATATTTATCAATTGCCTCCCTGCAGAGCTGGTTGTGTAGATGGAGAGGGAGGTGTAGGTGGGTGAGTAAAAGAGCTACATTAAATAAGTAAGCCATAATATGTACTTATTATCGTGGACCATACTTATTTTCTATATTTGAATATGAATAAATGGAGGTCGGTATTTATAGGACTACTAGTCAGTATCTGTTGCTGGTATCAGATAGCATTAATGACATTCAGGCGTATGGCTCCTCCTCAAGGTACATTCAATGAAGGTTGGTTGTTTATATTAGGAATACTGATAGCCTTGTTACCGCTATTATGGGTATGGATTGTTTCCAATGAAAAGAATTCTTCCAGATCTTATCCCATATGGCTATCCCTAATACTGATGGGAATATTCACTGGTGGGTTAATATACCTGGTCCCCGATCTTACACAAGTGTTTGAGACATACCCTATTTCTCTCACTCAATCAGATATCATTCCCCAAATAGAATGGATGGTGCGTAAATTTTTCTGGGAGGGTGAAACACCCTATCAGACCTTTACAGATTTTGGGTATCCCCTATTTTCTCCGTATATGCCGCTCCATTGGGGGCCCTTCTTTTTTTCGGAACTGTTGCAGTTTGATGATCGTTGGGTGGCTATAGGAATTTGGGGTATAGTCTCTCTGGTATTTATCTGGAAAATTGGACAAAGTCAGGTATGGATGTTTGTTGCATGGATTCCCGCTTTGTTCCCTGTTTACTATTTGTACCAGATTATCCAGTACGAACCTCACGTTCTGGGGCATACAGTAGAAATTCTCATAGCCGCGTATTACATGCTACTGGCACTTTCAGTATTGAGTAAATCACCTGTGTTCAGAGCTGTGGGAATTTTGTTGTGTCTCCTCTCGCGTTATTCTTTGGTATTATGGTTGCCATTGTATGCGTTTATCGTCTGGAAGGAGGAGGGGAAGAAACATGCATTAACCGTTATGGGAATTACTGCTGTGGGCGTATTAATAATATACGTATTTCCCTTTTGGGTACAGGATATCACTATTTTTAGCCAAGGGTTATCCCACCACGTAAACGTCAGCCAAAAAGCCTGGAGCTATGAACCCTGGTTTACACCTGAAGGTAGACCGGGTGTACTTTCCTGGGGAGTAGGATTGGGAAGGTATTTCTTTGATCTCTGGCCTGGAGAACCTATCCAAAGATTGAAGGCGTTGACACTGACACAGGTATTGGGATCATTGAGTATTTCATTGATCATGGGATTACTCTATCCCATGTTTAGACATAAGATAGACCATCGTTTGTTTCTACTGTTAAGTCTCCAGCTATATCTTACGATGTTCTATCACCTTTATGCCTTGCCGTTTATTTATTATATGATGGTACCTGTAATGGTTTCAATGGTGGTAGGATTTGCCGCTTTCAATTTGGATGAATATCTCGTATATTCGAAAATCTCGGATGACAAGACTTGAATACCCGCATACTATTTTACTAAGACTTCATGTCTCTTGTTCAGGAAACTAACAATATGCACTTTTCATGAAATTATACACAAAAATTCTCATTGGAATGGTCCTGGGGATCATCATTGGGTTACTTTTCAATCAGTTTGGTTGGCAAGAATATACAGTATACCTGGATTGGATAGGAACAATCTTTATCAGACTTGTCAAAATGTTGGTGGTTCCGTTAGTGCTGGTATCATTGATTCTCGGTGCGGCAAGCTTGGGAGACATTGGAAAGTTAGGTAAAATGGGGCTTAAAGCCTTTGCTTTTTTCATGCTGACTACAGCAATTGCTGCAATGATTGGGATCACCGTTGCCAATATTGGCGATCCTGGAAAGGGTTTAGACCCTTCTACCAAAGATCAACTTGTGGCACAATATCAGGATCAAGCTTCTGAAACATC
>CAZZEC010000134.1:0-16772 GCA_964652565.1 uncultured Bacteroidia bacterium | reverse complement strand
ATATGATTTTTCTCAGTAAAAGTCTATAACTTTACAGGGCAAACGCACTAAAAATAATTAACAGTTGCTAATCAGCAGCTTAAATTGATTCAGTATATAAATATTTTAATACTAATCAACTAATAATGAATTATTTATGAAATTTGGTGCGTTTGCCCTGATAACTTTACCCATATGAATGCAATTAAGACTACAAATTTTAAATTTCCCTTTCAAATTGATAAATACGAAGGCAAAGTACGAGACGTATATAACATCAATGAAGAGATATTGGTAATTGTTGCAACAGATCGAATATCCGCTTTTGATCACATATTACCCAATTCTATACCCTTCAAAGGACAAGTATTGAATCAGACAGCAGCATACTTTTTTGATGCAACCAAAGATCTGGCCCCAAGTCATGTGTTAGCAGTCCCTGACCCCAACGTCACCATTGGAAGAAAGTGTAAACCCTATCCCATTGAAGTGATTGTCAGGGCGTATTTGGCTGGTCATGCATGGCGTGAGTATCAATCCGGGAAAAGACATATATGTGGTGTTTCAATACCTGAGGGTTTGAAAGAAAATGATCCGCTACCTGAGCCTATTATTACGCCAACGACAAAATCGATGATTGGTCATGATGAAGATATATCTGAATATGAAATAGTGAAGTCTAAGATACTAGAACCTGAAGAATGGGAGGAGATGAAGCATTATGCAATGAGCTTGTTCAATAAAGGAACAGCAATGGCTAAGGATCGAGGATTAATCCTGGTTGATACCAAATATGAATTTGGCTACTTTGATGATGAAATCTATGTCATCGACGAAATTCATACCCCAGATTCTTCAAGGTATTTTTATCAGGAAGGATATGAGGATCGGCAATCCAAAGGGGAACTGCAGCCACAATTATCCAAGGAATTTGTAAGAAAATGGCTCATGTCAAAGGGGTTTCAAGGTAAAGAGGGTCAAGATATACCTGTAATGGACCTGGCATTTGTCAATACGGTAAGCAATAGATATATTGAATTGTATGAAACGGTGACAGGAGAAGAGTTTGTGAAAGAAGAAGTACAACACTGGAGGGAAAGAATAATGGATAATACGTTGCCAGTACTCCAAAATTTGATATCCTAGCTAGGAAAGTATGCCATGGCTTCAACAAAAGCCCACAAAAGGGTGTATCACTTTTGTGGGCCAGTCAAGTCAGTATAATTAATTATCCATTCTATTAATAATCATACCTGCTGCTACAGTCTCATGTGTATATTCATCCACCAAGATTACACTTCCAGTGGTGCGATTACGCTTATATTCGTCATGCATTAAGGGTACGGAGGTACGCAAATGTACTCTACCGATATCATTTAGACCGATATTTTTGTCTTGTTCTACACGGTGTAATGTGTTTATGTCTACCTTATAACGTACATCCTTCACAATACATCTCCCATCTTTAGATGTATGACGGATGATGTATTTACCACGAGGGGTAAGAGGTTTGTCATTCATCCAGCAGAGCATTACATCTATGTCCTGATCTACCTGAGGTTGATTTTGAGGCTTAACAATCATATCACCACGGCTGATATCAATATCGTCTTGTAGTCTGATAGTTACTGACATCGGAGGGAATGCTTCACTTATGGGTCCTTCCAGGGTATCAATAGACTTAATTTTACTAGTGAAGCCTGAAGGCAAAACAACAATATCATCACCAGGTTTGAAAACCCCACCTGCGACGCGTCCGGCGTAGCCGCGATAGTCAGGGTGTTGTTCAGATTGAGGTCTAATGACATATTGTACAGGAAAGCGACTATCTACAAAATTGAGATCATAGGTCAGGTGAACATCCTCTAATGTATACAAAAGGGTAGGACCATTGTACCATGGCATATGTTCTGATTTATTAACTACGTTATCTCCCTTTAATGCACTAAGGGGAATAAAGCGTATATCAGGTACATCCAACTTAGAGGAGAAGGACTCATATTGAGCTTTAATTTTTTCATAATCTTCCTCTCTGTAATCGACAAGATCCATTTTATTAATAGCAATAATTAGGTGTTTAATACCTAATAATGAGGCTATAAAAGAATGTCTGCGAGTTTGTTCAACTACACCATTTCGGGCATCTATAAGTATGATTGCTAGATTCACCGTAGATGCTCCCGTCACCATATTTCTCGTATACTGTATATGTCCAGGAGTATCTGCGAGTATAAATTTGCGTTTAGGTGTCGCAAAATATCTATATGCTACATCGATAGTAATACCCTGTTCTCTTTCGGCTTTAAGGCCATCAGTAAGTAAAGCAAGGTCGAAATAATCATCTCCCCGATTTTTGCTTGTAGCCTCTACAGACTCTAGTTGATCTTCGAATATAGATTTTGTGTCATAAAGCAAGCGTCCAATCAGCGTACTTTTTCCATCATCCACACTCCCCGCTGTTGAAAAACGAAGTAAATCCATGTATTGAATAATTTTTAATTTCTGAAAATGGGTAAAAAAAGTCTTAGATAATAAGATGTGTATAGGGTAGGCAAATTAGAAATAGCCTTGCTTTTTACGATCTTCCATAGCGCTATCGGATCGCTTGTCATCAGCCCTTGCTCCACGTTCCGTTGTACGTGTAGCCGCAATTTCTTCTATGATATCGTCGATAGTCTTAGCAGTCGATAATACTGCGCCCGTACATGTTGCATCTCCGATGGTTCTAAATCGTACTTCTCTCTCCTCATACGCCTCTCCATTCATCAAAGAGATAAAGGGAGTATCAGCGAGAAATACTCCATCTCTTTGTACAACTTTACGCTTGTGTGCAAAGTAAAGACTGGGTAAATCAATATTTTCAGATTTGAGATACATCCACACATCCAGTTCAGTCCAGTTACTGATAGGGAATACGCGAAAATTTTCATTGGGACGAAGGTAACCATTAAACAGGTCCCATAACTCAGGTCGTTGATTCTTGGGGTCCCATTGGCCAAATTCGTCTCTATGAGAAAAGAAACGTTCTTTAGCACGAGCTTTTTCTTCATCTCTTCTAGCTCCTCCCAGACATGCATCAAACTTATGACGTTCGATCATATCTAATAAAGTAACACTTTGGATCGCATTGCGGCTAGGGTTAGGGCCTTTCTCTTCCTGTGCCAGACCTTTATCAATAGATTCTTGTACTGAGCCAATAATGAGCTCAGCCCCCATATCATTGATGAAGCGATCTCTAAATTGAATTGTTTCATCAAAATTATGACCAGTATCAATATGCATAAGTGGTAAGGGCAATCTAGCAGGATGAAAGGCCTTTCTGGCAAGGTGAGCTACTGTGATCGAATCTTTACCTCCTGAAAATAACAAAACAGGACGCTCAAATTGAGCAGCTGCTTCGCGGATGATAAACATTGATTCAGATTCAAGTTGTTTGAGATGACTTAATCTATAATCCATATTCAAATGGTTACTAAAAAATATTTTTGAAAAGTAACAAAAAATGTTTAATAAATGTAAGTTTGAGCGAGCTAAATGGTTCAATTTACCCCTTGAATTGAATAATAGGGAGTATAGTAGTCATGAGTTCTTGAGTACACGTTTCCAGATCTTTAAGATCGGTACGTAATTCTACAAATGGTTGAGTAGGTGGTTCATAAGGTGCGTCAATACCTGTGAAATTTGTTATTTTACCATCTCGAGCCTTTTTATATAGCCCTTTTACATCTCTTTGTTCACAGGTTTCTAGTGAGGCATTCACAAAAACTTCCAGAAAGTCTTCTTGGCCGATAATTTCTTTGGCCATTTCTCTGATAGAAGTAAGTGGACTTACAAAAGAGCATAGGCAAATTATTCCTCCATCAAGGAATAATTTGGCTACTTCGGAGATTCTGCGAATATTCTCCTTTCTGTCTTCTTCACTAAAGGTTAAGTTGTTTCCAAGACCTGTTCTAATATTATCACCATCAAGCAGTTTGGTAATATACCCTCTATTGTGAAGTTCCTTTTCTACCGCCCGGGCAACCGTACTCTTTCCAGACCCTGACAGCCCTGTTAGCCATACAACTTTAGCATGTTGTTTGAGTAAAATTTCTTTATCTGCTCTGGCAAGGATTGTATCGAATATGGGATGTATATTTTCCATTTTCTACAATATTAATATTATTGACTTACCCTGCCAAATTGGAAGAATATTTCCATGTCGTACTTTAATAATTTCCTTTGTGTAGGTGGAGTTAAAAAGCATTAATTCGAGTCTTTCTTCCAAATACTGTCAGATAAATGATTCTGATATCCAGCCAAAAAGACCAATTTTCTATATAGGCTAAATCGTGTTTTACACGTTCTTGTTTTTGTTCATGAGTAGTTGTGGGACCACGCCATCCATTTACTTGTGCCCATCCTGTAATTCCAGGCTTCACATAATGCCTGAACATGTATTTTTCAACATCATGCTGTAGAGAAGTATTTAAGTTGACACGGTGGGGCCTGGGACCTACTACGCTCATATCACCTAATAGTACATTAATGAATTGAGGTAATTCATCTATATCCTTTTTACGCATCCATTTACCAACACGAGTTATTCTGGGATCATCTTTCTGGGTTGAACGACTACCGTTTCTTGGATCATCACTCATATTAGTATACATAGACCTGAATTTGAAACAGGTAAATTCCTTTCCTCCCATACCTTTCCGCACAGGCTTGTAAAATACAGGCCCTTTGGAATCAAGTTTGATCAATATCGCTATAGTAAGAAGTACAGGTAATAAGAGAATCAGTACGGACAATGCGAATAGTATGTCAAATATCCTTTTGATAGAGTAATAATGGAACAGGTCCAAAGGTACTTGTCGCGTTTCTATGACAGATAGATTGTCATAATTATAGGCTTTATTGGCTTTGCCAAAGTCATTGACGAAATCAGGAACTACATTAACGCGAATTCCATTAAAGTCAGCAGTCTCAATGGCATATTTTATTTCCTGTTGCCTGTATGTAGGCATAGTAATCACAATTTCGTCTATAGGCGTCTTTGCTATAATCTGTTCCAGATCCTTTATTTTACCTAGTACATTTACACTTTTTCCATTGCCATTAGCTATATCATTCGTAATGGTTTGAGTGTCGTCAAGAAAACCGATAACCTCATATCCGAGGTGCCTGTTTTTCTTAGTAAAATTCAGTATTTCTTTTCCTTTTTCTTCTGCGCCCAGTATCAACAATTTAGACCCTCGTTTGGTGTAGTTAAAAAAACCAGATAAGGAAGACATAATGATAAAGTAAACAAAACTCAATAAAGAAAACATCAAGGTTGTACCAAATATCATAGTACGGGAGTATTCATCATTATTGAATAAAAGTATGAGGGGGGATACAATCCCTAACAATAAGAATGTATTAAGGATATGGTTTTTTAACCTCGTTGTGAATTTAAATTTAGTATAGAGATTTTGAGGTCCGTTGAGAAAAACTATTGAAATCCAGCTTACGTTGAAAATTGTGAGTAGAAATAGGTAATCTGTTCTAAGTATGACACTATACTTATAAAAAGAAATTGTGAAAAACGATAAATTAATAAGTAGTATTTCCGCAAGGAAGTAGGAAAATAGAATTCCCTGTTTTTTAACTTTCATGAGTCGTGCAGTTGGACGTTAGCTAATTAAAAATAAATATTAGATAACATTGTTGTACATTATTACCAGGACACATCCATACAAAAGATGCATCTTTGATCCCTGGCTATATTGTAAGTGTATGCGTTGAAAAGAACAATTAAATAATGATACTAAGGTTTCCTATAGAAAGAATGTAATCAGAACTGTACTAAGGTTATGCAAATTATTTAAGGCTTAATAATTACAGTTTACTATATTTTCTAAATATAAGAGCAAGTAGTATTAGGAGTAGTTATTATGAGTGGCAGATATTAAAACTAAATAATTTTTAGAGAACCAGTGATTTTAATAGTATATAAATATCACATGACAAATTTAAATGAAATATTATTAAAATAGACACTTAATTATAAAGTTTTTAACATACTCCGAAATAGTCTATAAATTATAAATAGTTGATTTTGAATATGTAAAAAAAACTAAGCTTTGGAGTTTCTTATATCATCATATAACTTGTTTCATAATTTACAATTGCAATATATAGATATTGACTAAATTTAGCAAAAGTTAACATGCATCATTCGATAAAGTCAAGCTATTGATATCTCAATGGTAAAAAAATGGAGATAAATGGAATAACTTAAATACGTAATGATTCTTTCTGAAGAATAGTAATATCGGGTTTTATCAAAGATTATCTTTAATATTGGGGTTTCTAAGTACATCATTCATTTTTTTTAACGTATAGGTACATATTAGATAGTAATTTTCATATTTAGTAGCTGCATGGTATTACAAAATTTACTATCTGATATAGGTGTCTATTGGAGAGGCGTCTTAGATATTGTTTGTGCATATATCATTGTGTAAAGCATTACCAACAAAGTGATGAAGTATCTTTTGTTGTATAAGATGTCAACATGGTTGAACATTTTTACCATGATAATCATGATCTATTTACGGAAATTAATTACGTTTTAATAAATAATATTACATGTATAGTCAGAATAGAATGATGAACAGACAAAAATGATATGCATGTTTCCTAATAAACTTACAATAAACAGGAGAGTCTGTTTCGTATTTGCCATTTACCCACTTACTGAATGAACTAATTTCTATAATTGATTTACATTCCGAGTTAAATCTAACATCACAGTTTGCAATTGAATAGTTGTAAGATTTCTCTGCAATTAATATGTAAATCTACATTTCGTGTAATTTTTTATGTTTAATCTTAAACAAATTACCCATTTAAATGGGCTTTCTTAACCAATCTTTATATTGGGTATATTGGAATGAATCACAATTTATTGATTGAGTATAATAATTATTAAGTATTATTTGTTAATGGTTATTAATTATATGTATATAATATAATTATAAATATATATAAATAGTTGACAGTCACGCATTTAATACGAATAAAAATTGTATAATTAATTTATTAGGTTGCGTGTGGAGGGTTTTGGGGTCTAATAAGTCGACATCTAGCGGGTTTATATAGATGGAAGTAGTTCGATATTTTTCATAATTTCCTATTGAATAAAAAAAATATGTTACATTTTTTTGTATTTATTGATCCTGTTGTCTATTATTGCATAGAGTAGAAATTACGATTTTGATTAATAAATCTAACGTATTTTCTTACAACTATGTATTTAACATCATTGCTACTGTCTGATCCCACAGCTCTCAGATAGCTCGCGTCTCTTTGTGTCTTATTTTTGTCATTTTGTGGCGTAAGTAAATTTTTCTTTATTATTTTTTAATATTGAAATCATATTTTATTAACCTCTGCTCTTGTGTAATTCCTTAGTACATAATATTTAACAATTTTAATTATATCACTTAGTTACTCTTAATCACTTTTACCATGAAGGCCAAGCTTTATTCTTTAAAGTCGTGGTCCAAAATGAAAAGTTTGCCATTGCTTGCAGTCATTGCAAGTACATTCTTTTTTGTATTGGCTACGGTCCCTTTGCTCGACTTACAACCTGGCTTAAATACTCCACAGCCAGTTGGACAATTTCTAAACGGTACATTACCCACTTCAACGCCCAGTCAAGTCATTGGCTATGAAGTGGTAGAAGCTTATCCAAACTTAATAGCTGATAGTACCTTGGTATTTGTGCCAGAACCTGGGACAAATAGAATTATTATCGGTTCGCGAAACGGTTTGTACGAAGCATTTGACAATCGCTCAGATGTTACTACTGCTGAGAAAAAGCCCTTTCTGGATCTACGACCCAGAACTACAGCCGTTTGGGATGGTGGTAATCTAGGAATGACCTTCCATCCAGATTTCCTCACCAACCCTGCGAAAAACTTTATCTATATCTGGTATTGCGCCAGAGTAGAAGGAGGAGGATTCCCTCCTAGTACGGGTAATATCAATCAGGATATAGATGATGATGTGTTCCTGAGACTTTCTCGGTTCACCGTAAATCCAGATGGTCAGGGAGATCTGGTTGCAGATTATAACTCTGAGTTAATCATGATCAATGTTCACCTATACAATAGCTCTCACCGGGGTGGAGGTATGGGATGGGACGATGATGGTAATTTGTTAGTTACTATTGGGGAACAATTCCGGGGATCTAGTGCACAGAATATAACTAATACATTACAGGGAGGTTGGATTCGTATAGATGTGGATGAAAGGGGAGGTACGTTTAGCCACAGGCCGAATCGGATCGCTCAAATTGATCCCTCCTATGGAGCCATACAAGACGATGGATTAAATGGACACTATGCCGGATCAGAACCAGCCTCTCAAGCTGATATGGCTGATCCTGTATTCCTGGCCAATCCCCATAAAGAATTTACGGGTAGAGGATACTATATTCCTAACGATAATCCAGACTGGGGAGCGCTATCTGCCCTTGAAGGCATCACACTAAACGATGGGGATTATTTTGAAGAATATGGAACGATAGGGAACCGAAACCCCCACCGGATGACACAGGATATGGATAATGGTAGATTTTGGAGTGGGGAGGTAGGTGCAGGACAAAGAGAGGAAATTAACGTACTGGAAATGGACGAGGTTGACGATGGGATTAACTTCGGATGGCCGGCCAAAGAAGGAAATAATGGATCATTTCCTGGAAATTATGTGGGTATACAGAAAGATCCTGTAACAGACTTCCTGCGCACTGAAGCTAACGCAATCATTGGAGGGTATGTATATAGAGGTACAAAGCTTCCTTCGCTCGTAGGAAAGTACATCTGTGGAGGATATTCTCAAAAGAGAATTTTCTCAGTGTCATATGAAGAAGATGGGAATGGGCACGTTACGAATGTCTCTAGAGAAGTTATCGCTACATTTGATCCTGGATCTCTCATTACCTTTGGACAGGATCACGCTGGGGAAATCTATCTATGTAGACAGGGAAATGATACAAAGATCTATAAATTACAAGCCATTGGAAGTGCAGAACCAGCTCCTCCAAGATTATCTCAGATTGATGTATTTAATACAAATACCGATGGTAATTTCACAGGTATCACAGATCTTACCCCTAAGGCTGGACTTATCCCTTATGAACTCAACGTACCCTTCTGGTCTGATGGTGCATACAAATTCCGCTACTTAGCAGTGCCCAACAACGAAGACGGAAACGGCATTCATGATAAATCCGATGAAAAAATTGTTTTCTCTGAAAATGGAGAATGGCAGTTCCCTGTAGGAGCAGTACTAGTCAAACATTTTGAATTACCTATCGACGATACGGACCCTACCAAAACGGAGCGCCTTGAAACGCGTTTTGTCGTTCATGGTGAAGATGGTAAATATTATTTTATTACATATAAATGGCTGCCTGATGGGAGTGATGCTATTCTGTTAAAAACAGGGCTAGATTCTACCTTTACAGTAACTACTGCAACGGGAACTCGGGATCAGGTTTGGCAGTACCCCAGTAGAGAAGAATGTATTCAATGTCATAATGAAGCAGCAGGAAACGTGCTGGGTGCTAATACCAGACAATTAAATAAAGAAACGGATTACAGCAGTATCGGTGGTACAACAGGTAATCAGATAGAGACCTACAATAACCTCGACATGTTTGCGGGTACTCCTTTTCAGGTAACAGATATTCCAAGCTTCCTTACGTTAAGTCCTACAGCAGGGAGTGATCCTCTGGAAGACCGGGCAAGATCATACCTGGATGCTAACTGTAGTTATTGTCACAGGCCTGGTACGGGAAATAGAGCCGTATTTGATGCGCGTTATCCTACTCCCTTGGAATTCCAAAACCTTATTTATGGTCCATTGAATGTGGATCTGGGAGATCCTACGAACAGAGTAATTGTTCCACAAGATAGTCTCCATTCTGCTGTATATATAAGAATGGCGTCTAATGAAGATGGTATTCAGATGCCTCCTCTAGCAAGGAATGTCGTTGATACGGTAGGAACCAGGTTGATTCGCGATTGGATTCAGACATTAGATCCGAATTTTGATGCCCCTTGTGCAGGTTTGCAAGCTACCTATTACAATAATGTTGATCTAACAGGAACTCCTGTATTAAGTAATATAGAGCCTACCATCAATTATGATTGGGGAACTGGTCAACCTTATGCTCAAGTCAATGCCAATAATTTCTCCGCGAGATTTACGGGTGAGTTGTTGCCTCCCGAAACGGGAACGTATACATTCTATGCTACTGCTGACGATGGAGTAAGGCTATGGGTGAATGGTGAACAATTAGTGGATGCTTGGGTACCTCAATCACCTACTACTTATACTGGAACTATAGACTTAGTCGCGAGTCAAAAAGTCCCCATTACGCTTGAATACTATGAAGCAGGGGGTGGAGCTGTTATACAACTGGAATGGGCCTATGGATCTGTAACAAGGGAAGTTATTCCACAGACTAGCCTTTGTGTGGGTGAGGGAACCAAAATTACTCAGTCTATAGACTTCCCAGCTATAGCTGATGTATGTTCTGGAGATCCCGATTTTGCATTGGGAGCAACTGCAAGTTCAGGGCTACCTGTTACCTATAATATTGAAACAGGTGATCAGTATATAAATATTACAGATGGTACGGTGAGCATAGATGAAGCGAGTATTATCGATAATAGCCTTCCGCTTCCAGCTACCGTAACGATTAATGCGTTGCAAGCTGGAGATGATACCTATAATCCCGCGCAGGCGGCACAGAGCTTCCAGATATTTGATGGAAACTCTACCTATAACCTCATCACAAATGGTGATGCATCTAAGGATGGATGTGGCGATTGCTATATCATTACACCGGATGAAGGTGATGCTGAAGGTACAGCCTGGTCAGATTTCAAGCTAGATTTGAATCAGTCATTTGTATTGACCCTCAAGGTGAACCTGGGAGGTACAGATGGCGGCGGTGGAGATGGAATGACCTTTGCCTTGAATGATGATCCCGTTGGTACGAGCTTCTTGGGATCCAATGGAACGCCCTTGGCGGTAGATGGTATGGTTCCTTCTTTTGGAGTGGAATTCGATACATATGAAAGCACAGGCACTTTTGATCCTGCTGAAGACCATATTTCTTTCTGGGCCAATGGGGATGTTACTACTCCTTTACAAACCCCCGTACAAGCAAGAGCTTCTTCGGCTAACATAGAGAATAATATAGATTATGATGTAGTCATCTCCTGGGATCCATCTGTGAATGAGATGACCGTAGAGTTTGATGGCTCATTGAGAGATACTTATAGTGGTGATATAAGAAGCTTCTTTGGTTCTACACCTGAAGCATACTTTGGATTTGGTGCAGGTACTGGAGGAGCAACGAATGAACACAGAGTATGTATCATCGACCTGCAGCAAGGTGAATCTATCCTCAGTTTGTCTACTTCTGCAGTGGATGCAAATTGTGATCAGAATGATGGAGAGGCTTCTGTTGACGTCTTTGGTGGTACAGAACCCTATACTTATCAGTGGGATGCTGCAGCAGGAAATCAAACCACGCAAACTGCTACGGATCTAACTCCAGGAACATATTCGGTTACAGTAACAGATGCTGATGAAAACAGCGAAACCACTTCCGTAACAGTTGGAAATATTCCTGGGCCTACATTGGCAGTTTCTTCTACGGAAGCCAGTTGTGGGGCAGCTGACGGTACTGCTACGGTTACACCTTCTGCAAATGGCGGATCTACAGTATTTACTTATTTATGGGATGTCGCAGCAGGAAATCAAACCACACAAACAGCGACAGGATTAATCGCGGGAACTTATTCAGTAGACGTTACTGATGGAAATGGATGCATTGTATCTGAGTCAGTTACTGTAGGAGAACTTGCTCCATTTACGTTGAGCTTTGAGACTGCAGATGCGACCTGTGGAAACGCTGACGGTTCGGCAACTGTTTCTGCCCTAGGTGCAGCCGCTCCCATTAGTGTGTTATGGGAAGCCTCAGCAGGCGACCAAACCACTGAAACAGCTACTGACTTAGCGGCTGGAACCTATTCAGTTACAGTTACAGATAATAATGGATGTATTGCAACTGGTTCTGTTACGGTTGGTCAAACGGGTTGCGCAACATTGGCTACTGTCGGAACGGCGACAGCTGATGACGACAACTGCTATACATTGACCACTGAAACACCTATCAATCAGGCAGGAGCGATTTGGTCTGAAGACCTCGTAAGTTTAGATAATGGTTTCAAACTTACAGGAGAAATATACCTGGGTAATGGAGATGCTAGCGCAGATAACAGAGACAATGCAGACGGTATGACCTTTGCTTTTCAGGCAGATCCTGAAGGTACAGCAGCTATCGGAGACATTGGAACCGATATGGCAGTAAATGGCGTTACTCCTTCATTTGGAGTAGAATTTGATACCTATGCAGGACCTGGAGATGATTTTGATCTTCCCGATGACCACATTGCATTCTGGTCTGGAGGAGATGTCAGAAACCCATTACAGACTCCTGTGCTAGCAAGTGCAGTTTCAGCTAATGTAGAAGATGGTCAATTCCATACGATTGTTGTAGAATGGAATCCAGAATTATTAGAGTTCACCATAACATTTGATGGCTCATTGAGAGATACTTATTCTGGAGATATAAGAGACTTCTTCGGTGGGGTTACAGATGTTCGTTGGGGTTTTGGCGCAGGAACCGGAGGAAAAGTAAATCTTCAGCAATTCTGCTTTACCAGCCTGGAAATTAGTACATCTTTACTAGACCTTCAAATGACATCGACAGATGCGAATTGTGATCAAGCTGATGGAACGGCTACAGTTTCTGCTACTGGAGGAACTCTACCCTACACATATCTATGGAGCGATGGTCAGACTACCGCTTCTGCTACTGGTTTAATAGCAGGAACTTATTCGGTTACAGTAACAGATGCGGATGACATTACATCAAATAAATCTGTAACAATCAATAATATCCCAGGACCATCTTTGGTAGGATCTTCTACAGATGCTAGCTGTGGTGCTGAAGACGGTACGGCTACAGTCGTAGCTACTGCAAATGGAGGTTCTGAGACATTCACTTATGATTGGGATGATCCTCTTGATCAAACCACTGCCACTGCGACTGGGCTTGCAGCTGGTACATACAATGTAATTGTTACTGATGAAAACGGTTGTGAGGCGACTGAAACAGTGGTTGTGAATGAGTTAGCACCATTTACACTTAGCTTCGAAACTACTGATGCTACGTGTGGTAATGCTGATGGAAGTGCTACAGTCATTCCTTCTGTAGAAGTTGTAGAACCTTATACTGTAGATTGGGATGCAGTCACAGGAACAGACGATGGCGTAACAGCTTCTAATCTGGAAGATGGAACCTATAATGTTACTGTTACTGATGCTAATGGTTGTGTCGCTACAAGCTCAGTAACTATTATAGAAACGGGATGTGTAGACTTATTAACCGCTGTAGGTGATGCAAGTAGTGATGGAGGAGATTGTTATATTATAACCCCTGACTTGGAAGATCAGGCTGGAGTTTTATGGTCAAATTTACAAATTGATTTGAACCAGGGATTTAGGCTAGAGGCTGAAATTAATATGGGTAGTAGTGATGCGGGTGCAGATGGTATGACCTTCGCACTTCAAAATGATCCCAGAGGACAATCAGCCATAGCTAAGAATGGTGGGGATTTCGGAATCAGTGCAAGCACGGGAGCCTTTACCGCAGTAACTCCTTCCTTCGGTATCGAATTTGATGGATACAACAATGGTGCTGGTGATGTAGCCGTAGACCATACTGCCGTATGGGCCAATGGTGATGTATTTACGCCAATAGTAGGTCCAGTAAGTTTGTTACCAGGAGATGCAAACGCAGAAGATGGAGTTTCCAGAAATGTTATCATAGAATGGAATCCTATCACTCAGACCATTGATATGTACTTTGATGGAGCTACAGAACCTACAATTAGTTACACAGGAGATATAGTAACCAATTTCTTTAGCGGAAATTCTTCTGTCTACTGGGGTTTTGCAGGTGGTACTGGAGGGTTAACAAATCTTCAGACCGTGTGTATTCTGGATTTCGAGACGATTGATTTTTCAGACCTCATTGCACCAAGTACCCCCGATGGTCTTACACAAACGGGTGCTACTACCAATTGTGTGGATTTGAGCTGGAATGCTTCAACAGATAATGTAGGAGTAGCAGGGTATTATGTCTATCAGGATCAAAATCCTGATGAGCCTGTATATACTACAACTGGAAATGAAACTGTAGCTACTATTTGTAATCTGGATCCTGGAACATCTTACAACTTTTCAGTTGTAGCATTTGATGGTGCAGGTAACAATTCAGAACAGTCGAATGCTGTATTGGCAACTACAGAGGCTTGTCTGTTAACTGTTGAGACTTCCGTTGTAGAAGGCTGTGATGTAAGTGAGTTTGTCTACACAGAAAGTGGAGTAACCGGGGAGTTCAGTATAACTGTTACAGATAGTGATGATAACGAGGTTACGGATTTGACAGCATTGGCACCGGGTGATTATACCTATACTGCCAACGATGATGCATGTACGATAGCTGATGTGCCTTTCACAGTAGTAGGGTTGCCTAAACCTGAACTTTCTATTTCTTCCTCAACAGATGCGACGTGTGGAAATGAGGATGGTTCCGCTACTGTTGCTGTAAATGGTACGAGTACTTATTCTTACTTGTGGAATGATACCGAGGCTCAGACTACAGCGGAAGCTACTGGATTAGAGCCAGGGCCTTATACAGTAACAGTAACTGATGATGTCAATGGCTGCTCTAGCACCATAGATGTAATTATATCTGAAACAGGTTGTGGATTTGTGATTCAGGGTAGTGCTACAGATGATGGAGGCGACTGCTATACATTAACTCAAGCTGCAGATAACCTTGCAGGAGCTATTTGGGCACAATCTGAATTGATAGATCTATCCAAAAATTTTGTACTGACAGCAGACCTATTCTTTGGAAATGATGTGAGTGCAAATAATCAGGGTAATGCAGATGGTATTACCTTTGCTCTTCAAAACGATCCACTGGGTACTTCTGCCATAGGTGGTTATGGAGGTTCTATGGCCATCTCGGCCATCAATGGCAGTGATGCTGTATCTCCCTCATTTGGGGTGAAATTTGATACGTATCCCAATACTGGTGAACCTAGCGATGATTTTGTGGCTGCATGGGGAGACGCTGATCCATATACTGCTATTTCTTCCTCAGAAGGATTAGGAAATATAGAAGATAATGCTTTCCATACGGTGATCATCTCATGGAATGCCGTTACCAAAACCATTACAGTTAATTTCAATGGAAATGATGTCCTAAGTTACACGCAGGATATTGTAACAGACTTTTTCTCTGGTACGACACAGGTAAACTGGGGATTTGGAGCAGGAACCGGAGGGGCCAATAATCTTCAGCAGGTGTGCTTTACAAGCCTGGTACAGGAAGATGCAGTTTGCCCAACAGTAGCCGCTCCTGTAAGTAATGGCGATGTCGAATTCTGTGGAGGAACTGCTCAGATCAGTGCTACAGTGGGTACTGGAGAAAGCATTAACTGGTATGACGCACCTACGGGTGGAAATCTGTTAGCCAGCGAAAGCTTGTCTTATAATCCCACCACAACAGGTACATACTATGCAGAAGCAGTAGTAACTGCTACTAATTGTGTTAGCGATACACGTACAGCTATTGCTGTAACAGCAGATGAAACACCTCCTGTTGCAGTTTGTAATGATCTAACTATTTATCTGGATGAAAATGGACAGGGAGAAATACCGACTACAGGAATCACAAGTGTAGGAGATGTTGTTGGAAATCTTCCATTCCAGGGAACAGCTAGTTCAGCGATTCCCCCAACGAGTGATTGTGATTGTCCTTCAGGATATGTAGCTGTAGGATATGAAGGTAGAATTGGGGCGATTTTGGATCAATTCAATCTAATTTGTAAAGAATTGCTGCCCGATGGAACCTTAGGTGCTACAACAGTTGCTACATGCACAAATGGAGTTAGCGATGGTGGTACACCAGATGGTCCTTACCTACTTACAGGTGATCAGGCATTAGTCGGTGTGAGCATTACTAGTGCAACATTTAGTGCTGGAACGATAAAAGCTGTAGAAGGATTGGGTAAGACGATTGCAGATATAGCTCAGGGTAGCGATAATACCACAGGAATAACCTCTGCAGGTGTTCTCACAGGTACTGGAACCACAACGACAAGTTCTACAGAATATGCACCTGACGGTTCTGTAATCGTAGGTATGACTGTATACTCTGATGATGCTGATTTCGCCAGTGGTGTGGAATTCCGCTATGCTCCCATCGATCAGGTACTTAACATTGATGGAGGTAGTAGTGATAACTGTGGTATTCTATCTGTGGTACCTTCACAGACTTCATTCGATAGATCACATGTTGGTGAAAACACAGTTACAGTTACTGTAACAGATCTCAATAATAATACTGATGAGTGTATCTCTATTGTAACAGTAATAGATACGTTCAGTACTTGCGAAACCATTGAAGTTGCAGATCTTGCTACAATTTGTCAAGGCGAGACATATACTTTTGGTACGCAAGAACTCACAACCGGAGGAGAGTACGTTGAAACGTTTACTTCTGTGGATGGTTGTGATTCAGTAGTTACACTTACCTTGACGGTGAATCCTTTACCTGTGATCACACAGATAGGGGAGGCAGTTTGTGCTGAGGATAATCTCAG
>CAZZEC010000133.1:0-16964 GCA_964652565.1 uncultured Bacteroidia bacterium | reverse complement strand
ACAGACGACAGACGACAGACGACAGACGACAGAAGTATAATCACTAAATAGTGATTTAAACCAACAGTTCTACCATTTAACAATACATCAATCTAACAATATATCAATACATCAATTTAACCATTAGACAACACATCAATTCAAAAATATATAACTCCCATGTCTCACTGTCATAATTTCGAAAAACAATATACACGCAGAGATTTTTTATCCCGTACCAGTTTAGGGATGGGAGCTGTAGCGCTTTCTTCTCTTATTAATCCATTGTGGTCTAAGACTACCCCTCAAGGTTTGAATTCTGATACGGGGGGTGTACTAGGTAGTCCGCATTTTAAACCCCGTGCGAAGCGGGTAATATATCTATTCCAAAGTGGGGGTCCTTCACAGTTGGAATCCTTTGATCACAAACCCCTTCTGAGGGAGATGAATGGTCAGGAATTACCCGAATCTGTACGAAAAGGGCAACGCCTCACAGGGATGACAGCTGGCCAGAAGTCTTTTCCACTAGCTGGTTCGCAGTTTGAGTTTAGTCAACATGGACCTAATGGAATGTGGGTTAGTGAATTATTTCCTCACACAGCACAAATATTAGACGATCTCTGCTTTGTGCAATCTATGTACACAGAAGCGATCAATCACGATCCAGCCATTACCTTCATACAAACAGGTTCTCAACTCCCTGGAAGACCCTCTATTGGATCCTGGATAAGCTACGGATTGGGAACAGATAACCAAAATTTGCCCGAATTTATCGTATTAGTTACCAAAGACAAAAGAGGTCAGCCCTTGTATGCACGATTATGGGGTAATGGATTTTTACCTTCCAAACATCAGGGCGTACAGTTTAGAGCGGGAAAAGACCCCGTACTATTCCTGAGCAATCCGGCAGGATTAGACCAACAGGATCGAAGAAGACACCTGGATTACCTCAAACAACTTCAGGAAATCCAATATGAACAGGAATCCGATCCTGAAATCCTGGCAAAGATTGCTCAATATGAGATGGCTTATCGCATGCAAACGTCAGTACCAGAGGTGATGGATGTAGCTGATGAGCCTGAATATATCTATGATATGTATGGACCCGATTCAAAGATACCTGGCACTTATGCAGCTAACTGCCTATTGGCCAGACGCTTGGCAGAAAGAGGGGTAAAATTCATACAATTGTATCACCAGGGCTGGGATCAGCATGGAAACCTTCCTAATGCAATACGCACTCAGGCAAAGGACACGGATCAGGCATCTGCTGCACTCGTAGCAGACCTTAAACAGCGTGGAATGTTGGATGATACACTTGTCATCTGGGGTGGAGAGTTTGGCCGGACAAATTATTCGCAGGGGCAATTGACTAAAACCAATTATGGTAGAGATCACCACCCTCGTTGCTTTACGGTTTGGATGGCTGGTGGTGGTACAAAAGCAGGGACGATTTATGGTAAGACGGATGAATTTGGGTATAATATCGATGAAAACCCTGTACATATCCACGATTTTCAGGCTACGTTAATGCACATACTGGGCGTAGACCATGAAAAGTTAACATTTAAGCATCAAGGTAGGCGTTATCGACTTACCGATGTCCACGGCAACTTAGTCAAAGATTTGTTGGCATAAGTACATGGGAGTGATTGTACAGTCCAGATTTGTTAAAGCAGGACCTTCATTCAGTGCAGGTTAATATATGACTGAAGAAATTTCTATTATTATTGTTGGAGGTGGAGCTGCAGGCTTCTTCGCAGCCATTTCCTGCGCAGAAAGGAATCCTAGGGCACAAATTACCATTCTGGAAAAGGGGAAAAAAGTATTGCACAAAGTAAAAATATCTGGAGGAGGTCGTTGTAACCTCACCCACGCCTGCTTCGACCCCAGAGAATTAGTAGATCATTATCCAAGAGGGAGGAAAGAGCTTTTAGGACCCTTTTCACATTTTGCTCCAGGAGATACGATTGATTGGTTTGAGAAAAGAGGGGTCTCCACCAAAATAGAGTCTGATGGAAGAGTTTTTCCGACAACAGATGATTCTCAAACAGTGGTAGATTGTCTTATCACTCAAGCGCAAAGATTAGGCGTAACTGTACTTACCCGCCAAAATGTGATACGTATTACACATGAAAATGGAATTCATGCTACATGGGATATTGTTACTGACAAACACAATCGATACAAGGCAGATCTGGTTATGATTGCTACAGGTAGCAATCCCAAAATATGGGATATGTTATCGAACCTTGGGCATACCATTATCCCCCCTGTTCCTTCCTTATTTACCTTTAATATCAGTGATTCCAGGATTAAAGACCTTGAAGGAATATCTTTGAATGAGAGCCATATTGATATTCCTGCAATAGGCCTACAAGCAGAAGGTCCGCTTCTCGTTACCCATTGGGGGCTAAGCGGTCCAGCTGTACTCAAACTGTCAGCATGGGGAGCGAGAGAACTGGCTGCTCAAAGTTATCAAACAGAGATACAGGTAAATTGGCGAAAGGCAATGACGAAAGACGCTATTATTGAAGAACTTTCATCCATTAAAGAACAATACGGAAGAAAGTATATTGGCAATTTAAGGCCCGCATCAATTCCTCAGCGCCTGTGGAGCAAATTGTTAGAT
Source organism: uncultured Bacteroidia bacterium (assembly GCA_964652565.1). Classification (GTDB taxonomy): domain Bacteria; phylum Bacteroidota; class Bacteroidia; order J057; family J057; genus JBCCTX01. Next base: position 14,353 of record CAZZEC010000133.1, on the reverse strand, counting down.
GCTGTCAAGATTTCAACAGATAAACGATGGGCCGATATTAACAAAACGCATGTACTTCAACTGGCTGACCAACTAGGCCAGTCTATGTTTTATGTGCAGGGTAAAAGTACTTTTAAAGACGAGTTTGTCACGGCTGGAGGGGTAGAATTACAGGAGGTTAATTTTAAGCGCTTTGAAAGTAAAGTCGTCCAAAATCTTTACTTTGCGGGAGAGGTATTAAATATTGATGCAATAACAGGCGGCTTTAATTTTCAGGCTGCATGGACGGGAGGATATCTGGCAGGAATAGCCATGGCTAATAAATCTATATAATATGAACAAAAAAATTAGATGGGGAATACTAAGTACAGCCAAGATTGGCCTAAAAAAAGTAATTCCCGCCATGCAACGAGGAAAACTGACAGAAATAGCTGCCATAGCCTCACGCAATATTGATCAAGCCCTCCAGGCGAGCAAAGAGCTAAATATCCCTAAAGCGTATGGAAGTTATGAAGAATTACTAGCAGATCCTCAAATTGATGCGATATATAATCCTCTCCCCAATCATCTGCATATCCCCTGGACGAAAAAGGCTATGGAAGCGGGAAAACACGTGTTATGTGAAAAACCCATGGCGCTCTCTGTTGCAGAGATGAAGGAATTTATGAATTATGCTGCTCAGTTCCCTTCGCTTAAAATTGGAGAAGCATTTATGGTCAAAACGCATCCTCAATGGCTTAAAGTAAAAGAGCTCGTCCAATCGGGAGAATTAGGAGAAATTACCTCGATACAAGCTTATTTTAGCTATTTCAAATTAGATCCTGATAATATACGCAATATACCTGAGTACGGAGGGGGAGGTATCTTTGATATAGGGGTATATCCCTTAACGCTTTCTCGATTTATATTAGATGCAGAACCCACGCATGTATTCTCATCCATTGATTTCGACCCCCAAATGAACATCGATCGCTTGGCCTCGGTTATCCTGGATTTCCCTGGCGTGCAGTCCTCCTTTGTATGCGGCACACAAACTGTTGCTCATCAGACTTTTCAAGTCTTTGGCACCCAACGCAGGCTAGAAGTGCAAATTCCCTACAACGCCCCCATTGACAGACCCACTTACATATTTCTTTCTGAGGGAGATCTATTTGAAAGAGATCGAAGAGTCATCGAAATTCCAACACAGGATCAATATACTATTCAAGGGGATGAGTTTTCTCGAGCAATAGTAGAAGACACACCCGTTCCTGTTCCATTAGATGATACATACCACAATACGCTTGCATTGGAAGCAATATTTGCTTCAGGAAAGACCGGGAAAAAGATCCCTGTTTAAATTTTTAGCAAGAATCAGTTAAGTAGTGCGATAATATTATTTAATACTTGAACCCCATACAGCGATGTTGAAAACTCATTCATTGAAACTATATCATGTTTAACAAGCATCCATCGGGAGTCATCAAAGGGTTGTAAACTTAACGTGTAAAAGTAGTAGCACTTATTTGAAATAAATTCAGTATACCAATTCAGTAACTCATCTTACGCTAAGGGCGATTCAGTCATCCAATTTTTTATGAGACAAGCATCCTTATGATCTTGCACAGGTAATTAATCGACTAAAGATCATGCCTGTAAGTAAAGTATGGATAATTATTATAGCATGTTGGGTACCTCTGCTACTCAAAGGTCAACACAAGATCCAGGGTCAGGTCATCGATGAATTTGGAGATCCACTGGTAGGAGCTAATGCATATCTCAAAGATTCTTTTCTAGGTGCTACTACAGACTCGTCTGGATATTTTTCCTTTACTTCTTCATTAGACACGGGTACGCTAATTGTCAGCTATCTGGGATATAAAAAGGTCTTCAGGAACATTCATATTCAAGATGTGCCCCTTAAGATAAAAATGCTTCCTAATCAAACGGAAATGGGTGTTGTGACTATTGTAGCAGGTACCTTTGAGGCAAGTGATGAGAAAAAAGGAGTTGTACTCAATTCATTGGATATTGCTACTACTGCCGGGGCGAATGCAGATGTGTATGCGGCGTTACTTACGCTTCCTGGTACCCAAAGAGTAGGAGAAACCGGAGAGTTGTTTGTCAGGGGAGGGGCTGGGAATGAGACACGCACATTCATTGATGGCCTGAGGGTACAAAATCCCTTCAATGGGTCAGTACCAGACATCCCTTCCAGGGGGAGATTTTCTCCCTTCCTGTTTAAGGGAACGATATTCAGTACGGGTGGCTACTCAGCAGAATATGGTCAGGCACTATCGTCTATATTAGCTTTAGAAACTCAGGATCTGGCTGAGGAATCAGTTACAGGTCTATCCTTAATGAGTGTCGGAGCAGAAGTATCGCATACCCTACGTTTGGATAATCAATCTATGGGAATATCATCAGGGTATTCACATCTGGGACCTTACTTTCAACTCATCCCACAATTACAACGCTGGGATCAAAGTCCTCATTCTTTCAATTCACAGATCAATTACCGCAAAAAATCCGATAAGGGAGGTCTCATTAAGATTCTGGGCAATTACCAATACAGCAATATGAAATTGTCAGTCCCCAGCTTTGATACCCCTGACCAACAAGCATTCTACAGCAATAAAAATGATTATCTATATCTCAACAGTTCCTTTCAAGAAATTCTGGGTAATAGTTGGTTAATACACGGAGGGGCAAATATTACCCAAAATCAAGAGCAACAAGCTTTTGAAAGGGGTACGTTCTCTACTCATCAACTCTCAGGTCAGGTAAAAGTAGCTCTAACATTTTCTCCCCATCCCTCAGTAAATCTAAAGTTAGGACATACCACCATTTTGGAAAATTATCACGAGTCTTTTACAGATACATCAACGATACAACAAACACTCAGAGAAAGATATAGTGCATCATACCTTGAATCCGAATGGCAAATCAGTCCATTGTGGGCTGCAAGGATAGGACTAAGATGGGAATATTCAGATATTATATCACAACAAGCATTATCACCCAGATTATCTATTGCATATAAAACCAGTAAGCACAGCCATCTTTCCATGGCATGGGGGCATTTCGCTCAGACTCCCGCTTACCCTTTTATGAGAAATACACAGGATCTCGCATTCGAACAAGCTGAACATCTCATTCTTCAATATCAATATCAAGCTGATAAAAGGATATTTCGAATTGAAGGCTACTACAAAAACTATCAGCACCTTATCAGATATATGACAGAAGATATGTTTACCTACAGCAATGTCAGTAGTACGGGGTATGGATATGCCAAAGGAATAGATCTGTTCTGGAGGGATCGCAATTCTTTAAAGAATGTAGATTACTGGATTTCCTATTCATTCCTGGATACCCAAAGACTATTTCAACATTTCCCACAAACTACTACTCCGGGATTTGCATCCAAACATAATCTATCTGTCGTGGGCAAATATTATGTCTCCAAAACAAATACCCAAATTGGTGCTACCTACGCTTACACAAGTCCACGAAACTATCACGATCCCAATGATGAAAACTTTTTTCAAAGAACAACTACTCCTTTTCAGGACTTTAGTATCAACATCAGTTATCTCACCCAACTGTGGGGAAACTTTACCATCATCTATACTTCGATAACGAATGTGTTAGGTTCTGAACAAGTGTTTGGCTACAGATATGCCAACTATGAAGACATACATGGATCTCGTCCTGGATTCGCGATTAGACCTCCAGCTAAAAGATTCTTGTTTTTGGGAATATTTATCTCTTTCACATAACAAAAGCAACATACTTTTTTCATTTAACTCAACTTATAATACATCATCATGAAACAATTAGTGTTTATTATTACATTTCTGATTAGCTCACAATACGCATTTAGTCAGGAAGAAAAATATGCAGATATTCTCCTTAAGAGCTTAGAGGATTTGAAACAGGCAAATTCCGTAAGTGAGGTCCAATCTGTAGTTAATACATTAGAACGCATATCAGATGCATCTGGCAGTGATTGGATTCCCGCTTTTCATACGGCCTACGCCTACCTGATGCTGAATTTTCAGATGGAAAAGGGAGATGATAAAGAAACCGCTATGGATCGCGCTCAAACATGGTTGGATAACGCTGAGAGCAACCTACCAAACGACGATGAGCTAGGCCTTTCAGAAATACATGCCCTACAAGCATTTATATATCTGGGAAGGGTAGCTGTCAAACCTATGGTAAGAGGTATGAGCTATGGGAGTAAAATTCAAGACGAAGTAGATGAGGCTTTGTCGTTACATGCTACGAATCCCAGACCTGATTATGTTTTGGGCTTATACTATAGAGGAATGCCCAGCATGTTTGGGGGAGGTATGGAGGCGGCCTGCCCTTATTTCCAACGTTCCATCAAATTATTTGACAAATATCAACCAGACAATCAACTTATTCCTCATTGGGGAAGAAAAGATGTCGAAGCAATGATTGAAGCTTGTGAAAACCTATAAATACAGAAGCCTGGAACTCGGCTATGTCTGAAGTTCCAGGTTAGAATTCAATAGGAATATTGCGAATAGCATTAATATTATTAGTAATATCAAATATGAATTTATCATATCCTCGTTATACCAACTTCTTCCGGCACATACTTTTACAGATTGCAGTAGGATTAGGTATATCCATAATACTATGCCCAAAATGTATCTTCTCCATACGGGAAGAGTGGCCTCATTTTGCATTTAATATTTCCATCACTTTTTTGTTGTGGACTGGGAATGGTATATCTCAGGAATACCTCAGCAGACTCATCCCTTGGATAAAATATCCCATGAAAAGGCTCATTTGGGGTATGTTTGCCATGATCATATATACTTCCATTATCATCGTTCTTCTAAGCTATCTTTTCAACTATATTTATTATCAGCCTACTCCTTTCCTACAATACATTCGGGATATTTCTCCCCACTACTTTTACATTGGACTTATTATTACCACATTCATAGCCGCCATTCTTCATGGCCGCATGTTTTTAATATATTGGAGACAGGCCGCTATAGAGGTTGAAAAACTCAAACGCGAGCAACTCGCTTCACAGTATAGGTCTCTAAAAGATCAACTCAATCCACACTTTCTATTCAATAGCCTCAATACCTTAACTGCTATTGTTCACAAAGATCCCGATCAGGCAGTAATATTCATCAAACATTTATCCAGCATATACCGATATGGACTTGAGAATGCTGATCAAGAAGTCATCTCGCTAGATAAAGAGATGGATTTTATCCATTCTTACATTCATCTACTTCAAATACGGTTTCGTCAAAATCTGATATTACATATTGATGTACAAAAACACAGTAATTTTATATTACCGCCCCATTCTCTGCAGTTGCTAGTAGAAAATGTCATCAAGCACAATGTTATCTCTTCGAGCCAACCTTTGCAACTCTTTATCTATACGACTGAGAATAACGAAATTGTGGTAAAGAATACGTTGCAAAGAAAACTTGAAGTATCTGATTCGATAGGTATTGGTCTGGAAAATATACGGCAGAGATATAAGCATCTCACAGATAAAAAAATCGATATCGTTGAAGATGAGGAGTATTTCACAGTAACCTTACCTTTGATTACAGTATCTCATTCAGATTCTAATGAGTCCATGGTTGAATCCCAATTAATACAAAAATGAAAGTACTTATCGTGGAAGATGAGCCAACCGCTGCTGACCGCTTGGAGGAGCTCATTTTACAATATGAACCTCATATAGATATTTTAGCTAAGATTGACACCGTATCTGAAGCTGTTCAATGGTTGAAACAACATCCACATCCCAATCTTGCTTTTTTCGATATACAATTAGCGGATGGCTTAAGCTTCAGGATATTTGAACAGGTAAATTTTAAAACGCCTGTAATATTCACGACAGCTTACGACGAATATGCCATCCAGGCTTTCAAAGTCAATAGCATTGATTACCTCCTAAAACCCATACAATTCGAAGATCTGGCAGATGCCATAGACAAGTATGTAAAACTTTTTCAAAGTCCTTCTTCCACGTTAAACGATTCACTGAATTTAGAGACGATAACACAACTTATTGAATCAGTAAAAAAAGAGAAAAAATATAAATATCGATATATTGTTAAAAAAGGAGAACACCTACATTCAATTACCACAGAGGAAATTCTGTATTTCTATGCTGAGGATAAAATTACTTTCTTCAAAACCCGGGATGGGAAACGCTTTATCATCGAATACACACTAGCACAACTCGAAGATCAGTTGGATCCCCAACTATTTTTTCGTATCAATAGACAGTACATAATTAGTCATGCGTCTCTCAAAGATGTAGTTACACATTCTCATAGTAGATTAAAAGTCGTTATTCAATACGCTGAGAATGAAAAAGTAATAATCAGTAAGCAGAAAGTTGCAGAATTTAAAGATTGGTTAGGGGCTTAACCATCATAATATCCCAACGAAAACCTGTTTTCTGGGTTACTTGTGTATTATGTATTGCTGATATACTACACAATGCTGACCATTGAGTGCGTATGATGTATGATTTATGCAAACATGATTGATAGATTTTTTAATTACCTTTAATTTTATTGATACATTATCTAAAAATTCATTGATACATCACTATGATTGGATCTACCAAAACGATTGATACGACCCAGGATGCTATATTTGACATTATTAAGAAAGAAGAGACGCGTCAACAGGAAGGGATAGAGCTAATTGCTTCCGAGAATTTTGTGAGTGAAGCAGTCATGCACGCTGCGGGAAGCTGTCTGACCAATAAATATGCAGAAGGTTTACCAGGAAAGAGGTATTACGGAGGATGTCAGTTTGTTGATGAGGCAGAAGAACTTGCCAGAGAGAGAGCAAAAGAACTATTTGGTGCGGAATGGGTAAATGTTCAACCCCACTCAGGAGCTCAGGCAAATGCCGCTGTAATGCTTGCAGTATTGAATACAGGAGATACCATCATGGGATTTGACCTTTCTCATGGTGGACACCTCACTCACGGATCTCCAGTAAATTTTTCGGGAAAATACTTTCGACCTGTGTTTTATGGGGTCACCAAGGATACAGGTTACCTGGACCTTGATCAAGTGAGAGATACAGCTAGGAAAGAAAAACCTAAGCTCATCATTACAGGTGCTTCAAGCTATTCCAGAGATTGGGACTATAAATTTTTCCGAGAAATAGCAGATGAAGTTGGCGCCATTTTAATGGCAGATATTTCTCATCCATCCGGATTGATTGCCAAAGGACTTCTCAACGATCCCCTGGAACACTGTCACTTTGTTACCACCACTACCCATAAAACCTTGAGAGGAACTAGAGGAGGACTTATTATGGTAGGAAAAAACGGTCCTAATCCTCTGGGTATAACAACGCGCAAAGGAACAGTTAGATCCATGGGATCAATATTGGACAGTGCAGTATTCCCAGGCACCCAGGGAGGTCCGTTGATGCATATTATCGCGGCAAAGGCTGTTGCTTTTGCAGAAGCACTACGCCCAGAATTCAAGCAATATACTGAAAGCGTCATTGCAAATGCCCAAGCCCTGGCAAATGCCATGGTAGAGAAAGGCTATAAAATCATTTCTGGTGGTACGGATAATCATCTGATGTTGATTGATTTAAGGGCGAAAAATGAAGAATGGACAGGTAAGATGGCTGAAGACACGCTCGTCAAAGCTGATATTACTATCAACAAAAATATGGTACCTTTTGATACCAGGAGCCCTATGGTTACAAGTGGTATTCGCTTAGGTACAGCCGCGCTTACAACACGTGGGTTAGGTGAAGAACACATGATACAAATTGCTGACTTAATCGATAGAGCATTATCCCATCACGATAATATGGATGTGTTAAAGGATATTAAGCAGGAAGTAAATCATATGATGAATTCGTTTCCCATGTTTCAGTGGTAATGGCTAGTTAATAGAGCTAGACAATTTAGTTCTAGATACTTAGACAGATAGCGCTATACCATAAATAAGGCACAAGGGTTGTTGGAAACAGTTCTTGTGCTTTTTTTCATTTTTAGAGATATTCACAAGATCCCTTTAAGCTGATTCCATTTAGGTATCTTGCTAATGTCCAGACTGTAACCTATACAGAACATTACTCCAATATTATCACGCAACTAAAAATGACAATAATACTATTTATGTAAATTTTTATACTAATTAGAAAAATATTAAGATAAAATTAGGACAAGTGTAGTCTTAACCTAACCTGATCACTGATAGCAGATCCCATGTGTTCACCACTTACCCAAAAAAAGAGGGAGCTTACCAAGGCTCCCTCTATCTACTATGAAAATAAAGCTAAGAAACTGAGTGTGTTAACCTGTCTGTGTTGCTGTTGTAGCTTCTTCCAATATTTCTTCCGATTCAGTTGTTCTTCCCTGGACAATAAACTTGGAAATGAGGGAAGGAATCACGCATGCGGATATGAAGGAGATCCCTATAATGAAAAGGTACACAGGATTGGTAAAAAACTCTCCGATGGAGCAAATGGTCAAAATCAAGGTAGTTGAAAAAGGAAGGGAGAAAGCTAACACGTTTAACGCTAATGTGGAGTCAAATGTACTTTTCTTTCCTTCGCGTTCCGCTTCGGACTTTCTGGATTCCAAGTGATCAACTGCAGACATATGTGCAAATGGCCAGAAGCTACATGCACTTTGTGGGAAAATAACTGCCACTAAGGCCGCAGATAAGGAAGCCATAGGATGGATAAGCAGCATCAGCCCACTCAAACAAAAGGCAAACCCCGATCTCCATAACAATAAACCCAGGATCATTTTCACTTCCGACCATTTTACCTTGACCGCCAACCCAATGAACAATAAAATCAAGGGAGTCATCATAATACTCATTCTACTAATCGCGTCTTGTAAAAAAGGGGGAAAAAAGGTCATGTTTAACCCAAAAGAAAGCATTACAATGGCCGTTACAATGACCAGATTTACTGGTTCTTTCACCAGAGAAATCATTAACATTCTCAATCTACTATGGGTATTTGATCCTCCATTGGAAGCAAAAATCTGGTGGTACCAATGCATCGCTACAAGATACAATATGATCAACACAAAAATTTTGTTCCCTACATCCGCCAGGGCAGCCCAGGCGAGACTCTCCTCGCCCAGATATTCGATGATAAATGGAAAACACGAAAGTCCTGGAGCTAATGAAGGCAGTAACATTGAGAGTGTCCTCAACTGAGGAGAATCTTTCTCAAATCCTACAAACCCCAGAACAAAACGCGCTGAAAAAAACATAAAAATGTTAAAGCTCAAAGCCAGTATAGGCAATGATAATAGGCTGGGATTGATATTGATCTTTAATAACGCAATAAATATCGTAGCTGGTAATGCTATACTTAGTATAAGGGATTTTATCCCACCCAGTTGTTCTTTTTTACTGATCTTCTTCTTCAATAGAATACCGATCACGATCAGTAAAACAAAAGAAAGCGTTTTTTGTATTGCTAAATTCATACATTAATTGGTTCAATACTATCTTACCTTCCAGTAATTGTTTTACTGTGAAATATTATTTGAGAATCGATAATACTAGATGGTAGACAGGAAGTATAATAACAAACATAAAAAGTGAAGGAAAAAAGGTTCAGGTGATTCAGGGTACTACGAGCTATATATATTTACTAAAAGTTTAATGTCAGCCCCTGGAACCACCTGGATGATACCTTTGTTTATCCTACCACTTTATTTAGTGCCTGGGTAAATAGCTTCATTTCATCCATATTACCCATACTCACTCTACAATAATGTTGATCATTAATGTTGTACACACGAATACCCACCTTTTCAGCGAGCATTTTCTCCATCATTTGCTCACCAGTAATTTCAATTGGGAAAATGACAAAGCTTGTATAGGAAGGGATATATTCCAGTCCCAATTTATCCAGTTCTTCGTATACATATTCTCTGGCTTCTTGAGTTTTAGATCTCGTCTTAGTATGAAATTCTGCATCTTCCATACTTGCCATAGCTCCCATAATAGAAGTAACACACAATCCCATGGTTCCTCTGACCATTTCAGTCAACGCTTCAATACGCTCTGGTTTGGCAACAATATATCCGATACGGAGTCCTGCCATACCATGGATTTTGGAAAATGTACGAGAAACGATGAGATCATGTCCTTCCTTTACTAATCCTACCATCGTATTACTTTCAAAGTCAGGCAAGAATTCCAGATAAGCCTCATCTACGAATACAGGCGCTTTACTCGATGCTTTCTTACAAAATGACTTCACATTACTTGTAGAAGTCATAGAACCCGTAGGATTATTGGGATTACAAACATATACCAGTTTGGTTTCACCATCGATAGCATCCATCATACCTTCTACATCATGTGCATAATCGGAAGTCAAAGGTACACTTCTCCATTCTGCTCCAACAGCTTTGGCTGTATTAATTAATGACATATATGAAAATCCCGCTGATACGACATTCCCTTTATTCATACAGCTTACAAATGCTACTTTTTCCAATAAGTCAGTAGAACCAGGCCCTAGCATGATATGCTCTTTAGAAACCCCTTCTTTTTCAGCGATCATTTCTATGAGTTTAAACGCTTCGTAGTGTCCATAGCGATTCCCCATGGATACGGCATCTGTAATAGCCGCCATCGTCTTGGGAGAGGGACCATATGGATTCTCATTTGCATTTAATTTAGCTTTGAGTTCGGGACGATCCAACGCTTCAAGATAATAATACGTATGCACGCTGTTTCTGCGGATAGGTTTTGCAGACAACGTTGATAATGTAGAACCAGCTGCTGCTGTTCCAGTTGCTAATAGTGCAGTAGCTTTAAGCCACTTTCTGCGATTAATATGGGTAGACATAGTGTAATAATTTGAGTTCAGTGTATGTGATGAATATAGATAATTTTTCGTGCTTCCACTAATAATTACCGGAGGAGCAATCTGCCCCTCCGATTGGTATCCAAAACTGCTATTACAAATTTTTAAATATTCTAAAATCAATATCATTATATGTTCCTACCCACTCTAACCTGCTTACCCCTGAAATATCACTGAATGGAGCCTGAAACAGGATCTCACCTTGCCCATCAGTGGTAAACGTGCCCAAAGATTGAGATTGACTAGTGAAAATCTCTATGGGGAGCCCAGAGATTCTTGTAGAATCAATCCCAATGTTTTTGTCAAGAATACCACTTTTATCCAACTCATAGAATGTAGCTCTTACGGCAATTTCATTTTGCGATCCTGTATCTACATCTTCGAAAATCGCTAATACAGGAGATTCTACTACGTCAAACTGCAACTCATCTTCGATGCATCCCACCATGAGGCTACCTATCAATAAGAAAAATATGAATTGTATTGTTAAAGTTTTCATTGTTTTTGTCTGTTGATTTAATTAAGGATTAACCAGTGATTGTCAATTATTCTGCCCACCACATTTTCGTCAATTTATCATCAGGACCTCCATTGAGGGCTGCACCAGCTACAACATTTCCTCCATTCAACGAATATTCAGATTCTGGATAACGGAGCCTGGTAGGTACCTGTCCATCATTTTCAAATATTGAATTAGGATCAGCGTCCATCAATACAGGAAACCCGGTGCGTCTGTATTCTGTCCAGGCTTCAATCCCTTGACTAAACAGTGCTTTCCATTTTTCTGTCATGATCGTCTCCTTAGACAATGCTTTATCAGACATGTAATCTGCTGGCATTTCCAATCCATATTGACCAAAGGAAGCTTCTACTGCTTGAGTCAGATACTCTTCCGCAGTCAATCCTCCGCTATAGTCTCCATCAAGCGCAGCTTCTGCCATAATAAACAACAGCTCACTGTATGTCATGATAAATACAGGGCCTTTCTCTTGAGTGAAGAATGATCCTGGACGCGATGCAGTATTAATGTACACACTGGCAAGCGCCTCAGGTAGTCCATTGGGCGCTCCAGTAAACTTACCCTCAAATTCCCCTGCAAATGCAGGCTCAGCATATACCGTCAACCGTGGATCAGTTGCATTTCCATCTCCATCCGTCATCTTTTCTATTAACATATCGCTGATCGACCAGTCTTCACGACCAGTAAAGATCATAATCTCATGCCATGCATTATTATTATTGTTATTTAGACGTGATTCGTGAGTTAATACTGCAAAGTCATCATTACTTGAGAAAATAGGATACTGACCTGGATTTCCCAGTATTTCACTAAATACAGCCGCAGCTTCTCCTGGAGCTTTTGCCGCCATGCGATTCGCCAATCGCAATCTCAATGAATTGGCAAACTTTTTCCATCTCAGTATATCACTGTCAAATAAGATATCTCCATTTATAGGATCTCCTGACTCATCCAGCATATCCGATGCCGCTTTCAATTTTGCTAGCATCTGTGGATAAATTTGCTCCTGAGCAGTATAAGCAGGTGCAAGATTTCCTTCTGAACCTTGTAAAGCTTCGTCATATGGTATCGCACCCCAGGTGTCAGTAACAATCGAAAATACATATTCCCTGAAAATCGTTGATGCAGCAGAAAAATTGGGATTATAAAATCTATTATCCGTATCTCCTGTGATGTCAATCACCTTTTGAAGGTTAATCAAAGATTCGTTAAAGAACCCTTCCCAGTTGTTGTTACGCATGGATGCATCTGGGTTATAGGTATCTCCTTCATTTGTATACTGATTTCTGGCAAAATATTGTACCCACAGCATTCCTCCGTCAAGACCTAGTCTTTGTAGTCTACTACGGTGTCCGTGAATCCTATCTACAGCTTCCCTGATTGCATATGGAAAAATCGTTTCAGGTGGAACGAGTTCTGGTTCGTTGGGATTGGCATTGAGTTCTTCAAAATCATCTGTACAAGCCTGGAATAGCGTAGCACTCAGTACGAGAATGATCAGTGATATATATATTGAAATTTTACTTTTCATGATAGTTGTGTTAAAAAAATTAGGGATTAAACTTAAAATTGAAGGTTAAGGTTAAAACCTAAACTGCGGGTAGAGGGTAACGTAGCGTAGTTTAATGCACCTACAAGGTTACCTCCATAATAACTAATCTCAGGATCTATCTGAGAGTGTGTATTGTAAATCATCGCTACATTCCTTCCTACAAAAGAGAGACTTGCACCTTTGAGGAATCCAGTTTTAGCAATCAAGGCATTATCGAAAGTATATCCTACACGCACCTCTCTCAGTTTGATGAAGCTGGCATCGTAGATAGCTCCTTCGTTTACCGAACGCACACTCAACATACGTGTAACGGATTTCGTAGGTCGAACTACATCGTTGGGTACATACTGAGGACTTTCCGCTGACCCAATATTCTTCACCCCAACCCCTATCACTCCTTCTTCACGCCCCAATGCAGTAATAGGATAGATCCCAGTCTGCATACCAGTCGAGGAACTTTCATCTGCGATTTGTCCACCAATTTTTCCATCAATCAATGCACTGACAATAAATCCCTTCCACTTAAATGTATTTTGAATACCTCCTGTAAATCTCGGTGCTATGTTACCCAGTAACTGCAGATCGCTTTCTCTCTGAGGAATGCCATCTTCAAAGATGATTTGCCCTGCAAATTCTCCCTCCTGGACACGCTTGTAAGCACTTCCGTAAAAAGACCCATAGGGCTCACCTACTCTCGCCTCAAGGCTCAAGCCACGACGTGAAGTCAGAACAATGGTTTCGAGTTCATTACCATTTGCATCTGTAAACAGTTTATCTACTGTATTTACATTTCTTGCAAAATTGAAGGCGATATCCCAAGAAAAGCCATTAGATAATTGTACAGGTGTACCATATAGCATAATCTCAATCCCTTCATTCGTGATCTGTCCAGCATTAATCAATTTACTGTCATAACCCGTCGCTTTAGATACGGCAATATTGATGATCTGGTCTGTAGTTTGCTGGTTGTAATAGGTAACATCTAAGCCAATACGCGCGTTGAAGAAACGGAGATCAGCACCAAATTCGTAACTCGTTGTACGTTCTGGTTTCAGATCACTATTGGCAATATTGACACTCTCTGAAAAAGTAGGTGTAGATGCATTCCACGGATCTCTGGGTACAAATGTTTGAGTAAGTCTGTAAGGGTCTGTATCATTACCTACCTGAGCCCATCCTGCACGAACTTTAGCATACGTCAGTATAGGTGATTGAAGCCCCAACATATCTGTCACGATTCCACTCAACGACACAGAAGGATAGAAATAGGAATTGTTTTCTACTGGTAGCGTACTGGACCAATCGTTCCTACCCGTTACATCCAGGAATAAATATCCTCTATACCCTAAACTAACCGCACCAAACAAACTATTTACCTCTTTTTCTTCAATCGTACTGCGGTTGGTATTCACTGATGCATT
>CAZZEC010000132.1:14251-16993 GCA_964652565.1 uncultured Bacteroidia bacterium | reverse complement strand
ATGGGGCTCCCTTTGGTTCCAAAACAGATAGTGCAAATGTTGAATTAGCTACTCGCCTGGCGAAAATGGGATATGTAGTTGCTTCCTATCAATACAGGACGGGATGGAACCCCCTGCCGACTGCTTCAGATGAGGTGAGGAGGAGTACCTTGCTTCAGGCTTCTTATCGTGGATTTCAGGATACCCGTACTGCTATCCGCTTTTTCAGGATGACGGAAGCGGAGATGAGTAATCCCTACAGAGTAGATGTCAATAAAATTGCAGTGGGAGGAATCGGCACTGGCGGTTACTGTGCACTTGGTGCAGCTTATCTGGATAGTCTTTCAGAAATTCAACTTCAAAAATTTATTGATCTATCAGACCCCAATATGCCTGTTCCTTATGTAGTACCTGAGATCCATGGCAACTTTGATGCAACTGATACTACCTTGCTAAGTATAGGCAATCACGCTGGTTATTCTTCTGATTTTAATGTGGTATTCCATATGGGTGGAGCATTAGGAGATTCTATTTGGATACAACCTGGAGGGATTCCTTCTATATCTATACACGGTATCGAAGATCCTTATGCCCCCTACTATATTGGCAATGTCATAGTTCCGACTACGGGAGATATTGTGATACCCAGAGCCGCAGGTGGAGGAAAAATTGCTGAAATGAATAACCGCAATGGAAATAATCAAATATTTATTGACGCGGGGTTTGACGATGAAATTACACAAATTGCCAACGCAAGGAATAATAATCTCGAAGGGTTGTATGCATTTAATATACCTGAACCACCTGCTGATACGCAGTGTATTACTTCCATACCCGGAGCCCCTATTTCGGAAAGTGAATTCAATTCTGGCCCATGGTCGTGGTACAATGAAGAAGTATATATAGCCAGTTGGAATATATTCTTTCAAAATGCCATCGATGCTGGGGAAACAATTACAGGGGAAGAGGAAAATTGTGCTGAATTATTACTGAGTTCACCTAACATGGGATCTGTTGCACGAGCTTACATAGATACGTGTATACAATATCTCAAGCCTCGCTTATTGCTTGCTTTGGATAGCTCAGCGGATACTACAACTACATCCATTGATGATAAAATCTTAAATTCTCGCCTATCTATTTATCCTAACCCTACAGAAGGGAATCTCACTATACAATTAAAAGCAAATGATAATGTCTTGGAAGCAATCTCTTTGTACGACCTTACTGGTAGACTTGTCATAGAAGGATCGTCATTGCAGACCAACGTATATAGTATTGATACGAGTCCTCTTACCCCAGGCGTGTACATGGCAAATATCCGGGCCAGAAAAGGCATGATCATGAAAAGGGTTATTATAAAATAGATTGTTTAGTTATTCAATTACATGCCATAAAGTCAAAAAACCACTGGTAGGCTTATACCAGTGGTTTTTATTTATTGAAAATTCAATGGATTAATCCTACATTTGCGAAGAATTTATGAGAACCTATCAAATCTGTCGCTAGAACAATGAAAATATCTGCAAAAGATGTCAACAAGCTCCGACAAACCACAGGAGCAGGTATGATGGACTGTAAAAAGGCCCTTACAGAAGCTGAAGGGGATTTTGATAAAGCCGTCGAAATACTCCGTAAAAAAGGCCAAAAAGTCTCAGCCAAACGTGCAGACCGCGAGGCTAAGGAAGGAGCTATCTTTGTTTATGCCAATGAAGATCAAACCGAAGCCACACTTATAGAGCTCAATTGTGAAACAGATTTCGTTGCAAGAAATGAAGATTTTCAGGCTTTGGGAAATGAAATCGTAGCACTTGCAGGTAAAGAAAAACCTGCTGACCTGGATGCACTTAAAAAACTTCCTCTTGGAAGTAAGCCCGTAAATGAAGCGCTGACAGATGCTATAGGTAAGATTGGTGAAAAGATTGACTTGACGAAGTTTGAAGTAGTCACAGGCGATCAAGTAGTAACTTATATTCATCCTGGTGCCAGAATAGGGGTTGCTGTAGGATTTAAAAATGTCAATGGAGAAGGCGTTGAAGAGATTGGAAGAAACGTTGCCATGCAAATTGCGGCTATGAATCCTGTTGCCATAGATAAAGATGGGGTTCCTCAAGAATTAATAGAGAAAGAAATGGAAATTGGACGTGAGCAGGCAAGAAATGAAGGGAAACCTGAAAAAATATTGGATAAAATTGCCATGGGTAAGGTGAACAAATACTTTAAGGAAAATACACTCCTCAATCAGGAATTTGTAAAGGATACCTCCAAGACAGTGAAAAAATACATACAAGAACAACTCGGCAAGGATGTTACTGTTGCTGATTTCAAACGAATGCAATTAGGTGTAAGCTAATATTTAAAGAGAGTGTTGCACTCTCTTTTTTTTTATCTATATTTCAACAATTTAATTCTTATACTTTCCTTTTATTGTGCGATTGCTTAATCAAGAATACCGTACATGCACTCATTAAAATATAAAAGAATCTTGCTCAAACTCAGTGGAGAAGCCTTGGTTGGGAAACAATCATATGGAATAGATCCCGAAACGCTCTCTCGCTATGCAGAACAAATTAAAGAAATATGGGAGATGGGTGCCGAAGTAGCAATTGTAGTAGGGGGAGGAAATATCTTTCGAGGTCTCCAGGGATTTACATCGACAGGGATGAATCGTGCACATGGAGATTATATGGGGATGTTAGCTACAGTGATAAATGGTATGGCTATGCAAGATGCACTTGAGCAAATGCACGTACAAGTAAGATT
>CAZZEC010000132.1:0-14151 GCA_964652565.1 uncultured Bacteroidia bacterium | reverse complement strand
AATCGTCTTAATGTGATGGATATGACGGCATTTACCTTATGTCAGGAAAACAAACTTCCCATCGTAATATTCAACATCAACGAGCCAGAGAACCTCAAGCGGATTCTCCAGGGAGATGCTGTAGGCACACTGGTTACCTAGTCTCATAACATGAAACTCCTATGGATTAACATCATCTAAGGATGTATGCTGGCATGTGTATGGATATTGTATATTATATCTAAATAAGTTTGATCACTCATTTTGGAATTATCTTTTGCGCATTTAGTCTATAGATTTTCTCTAGCACTTGATCAGGCAATCCCAATCCATATAAAGGCCAGTGGTAACTAGACATATGATGTGCATAGAAATGCTCATCATTGCTTTCTAGTATTCGAAAAGTTGTCTCGTACATCAATTCTCTGTATCCCATATCTGTACCATACACGATTTGATCCTGATGATCTACAAAAAACTGATGTGTATGTCTGGGTGTTGGGGCAATCTCACCAAATCTGGCTCCAATATCCCCATATAGATTGGGATACCTTTCGAATAGCGTTCCTATTTTATTCAGATCATAGCTACAATTGGCTAAATGACAGGCAATGAAGTTTGTATTTGGATGTTTTTTTACGGCATTTTCCAGTGTTTGAACCATCTCTTCATGTCCCAAGATATTGGGTTGGTTGTCTAACCTCCACTTATAAGCATTCATGAGTCCATCATTGGTTGAATCCATGGTTTCATACATCCATTTAGGGTCTGCTACATGTACACTTACTGGTATATCCAGTTCTCCACACTTTATCAATAAAGGATCCATTCTTGGATCATCGATATGCATACCCCATGCCTGTGTAGGCTTACAATAAAATAATCCTTTCCCTTTGTCTCCTAATTCTCCAACTCCTTTGGCTCCTTTGGCTACACAACGCTCCAACTCCTTTACTGCCGCAGGTCCAAAACCCGGTTGATCGTACCCTGTATAATCAAATCCGCAGAATAAGATAAACCGATCTGGATATTTATTGTATACGTTAAAGATACTATCGAAACGTGCACCAGTAGAGTATGTCATAATTACCGTCTTATCTATCCCCTTTGCATCCATCACTTTGACCCATCTTTCTACCTCGTCTACAGAAGAGGCATATGGATGGGAATGAAGGTCGATAGCAGGGTACTTTGCCTGTTCTACTTTGGTTTCTGGAACCTGATAGATGGATGAAGGTCGAAATTGACTAAGTAGCAATTTCTCAGGAAGGTTGTCCTGTGCATAAAGGACATTCCCAACCACACTTAAACTGATGCCTACAATCAGTTGTAGTAATACATAGTAGATCCTCATGATAATAGAAAGCTTTTATAAGTGTATAATTGATATATATATACAGAAAGAAAAAGAGTCCTACAAATTGAATAATGTTTGAGAATCCTTACAGTCCCGGCAAGCCATCAATACTCCATTGATTTTTCTCCTTCTGATAATTCACTACTTCTTCATCTGACTTTTTTCCATTGTATTTCAGCAACATATCTCTTTGTCCCTGGTATTCATACAAAGGAACTCCAAAACCGCAAGAGTCAGATATCCTCATTACTTCTATATGAATAATGGATCTTATACCAGGATAATCGGGAAATAAACCTATCAAATCATTGAACTGCACAGTACCTTTCCGCAATACTTCTCCTTTGCCATGTAATCGATATATGTTGGGAGGCCCATCAAATGCACAAAACATAATGACTATGCGTCCATTTTGTCTCAAGTGTGCTACTGTTTCAATCCCGCTACCTGTTAGGTCCAGATAGGCTACTGAATGAGAGGTAATCACACGAAAAGTGTCTATCCCCTTAGGGGAAAGGTTGATATGACCATCTGCACCTTCTGGAGCAGTAGCCACAAAAAACATTTGTTGTTTCTCTATCCATTTCGTCCAGCTATCAGTTATTTCGCTGTATACTTTTCCCATAATTGTATGTGTATTTATTCTGGTTTATACTATGTTAACACGTTGAGTCTGCAACGCTGAAATAACTCAAGCAAACACATGCTTAAGTAAGTAATTCGTAAATCGATATCCCATATCACTTTTAGTACAAGAAGCGGTTGTGGCAAATTAATAAAAATGATCCGCCGAAGTATTCAATTTTTGACGTTACTATTCTTTCTTCATTTAAACAGACGTCCCAATTTTTTTGAAAAGATGCCATAGCTCCATTTTCCTTGATGCACTTCATATCATAATCCCTAAACACTAGCCCACATTAATGCACAAATACATCGTTTTTACAAGACATATTTTTGATTTTATTTAGATATTTTTACATCCTTAATTCTCATAGATACACATGCTAAGGGTTGCACAAAGCATGTAAAGTTAATCTCGACTTATTAATGCGGCAATTATGTCGCAAGTATAATATCCATCAATGGGGATACCACATAGTAATTTAAGCTACAGTTATGAAAATCAATATTCAGCTTTTATTTGTAGTAATATTACTTACTTACTGTACCTGCAATACCACTCATAGAGACCCTGTTGCTATTGCCAATAAGAGAAATCAGGTTTACAATTTATGGCAAATCTATGTTCGGCCTCAATGCAGCACATGTGTGCTGATTTATAATGGAGATGACCAAATACTTATGTCGGTTGACCTATCGGAGGTTGAAGCCTATTTTCAGGATCTAAGATTCGAACTCGAAGCTTTACAAAAGCAGAAGGATCAATCGGAAAAGTATAAAGTATTTGTAGATTCGTCATTTAAGCATAAAGATGCCATCAGTATTCTACATTTTTTCCCGGATTTCTCAATTTCTCCCAAAGATATAATGATTGATAAACCTAAAGCGTTCCCCTATGAGTTTTATCTCAGACCTTAATTTAACACCAATTTTTGATTGAGCTATATACTTGGATATCTTTATGAATATTCAACCGCTACACTTCGAATAATCCTACCCAAAATATGGATAGACGTACTTTTTGTAAAAGATCAGTTGGGAAATTATTGCTGGCAATCAGTACTATCTCTCATTTTGCCTGTAATTCCAATTCAACAGATACTTCTGCAGATATACAAACATCCGTAGGCCCTTGTTCTGACCTAACGGGTGTTTCTCAAGCAGATCTGGAGGCTAGAAAAGGATTGGGCTATGTAGAACAATCCCCCATCGATCATCAACTTTGTAACAATTGTAAACATTGGCTTCCTCCAGAAGATGAAAGTCCTTGTGGAAATTGTTTGCTATTTAAGGGTCCTGTATATCCTCAAGGATATTGTACCTATTGGGAAACTAAGGACGTACACTAACATTCTGGGGGGACAACCATTTTTCAATTTGCTGGGCAATACCCTGGATCGTATCACTTGGATAATTTGCCCAATGATGATATAAATCTTCAAATGAAGGAGATATATTAGGCGTATCTTGAGATAGTATTGATTTTCTCACTCCCTGAGCAATAGCTATCTGATAATTTTCGTTTTGTAAAGAAGAAGTATTAAATATCATTGAACTCATACCATTTAATTTCTCTTCAGAGAAACTCGCCACATACACAAAATCTTGTAAGAAACTCATTTTTCCTCTTTGTTCATCATCAAAAAATCCGCTCTGCGCTAATCTGGTTATCATCTCTATAGATGTTCCTGCTTCAGAACTTAATATTGCCTTCCGAAACCAGGGGTTCTCATGCTCCTGTTCCAACAATTCCTTCATAGCCTCAATAACTTCAGTTCCATGAAAAGCTCCCAAACTCAGCGCCAATTGGAATCGAACGTGTCGAGAAGTGTCAGATACCATTTCAATAATTTGATCTATTAATTCGTATCTGGACTCTGATAACATCAACGCATGTGCGCGAATGGCAGGATGGGTATCGCTCAAAGCCTGAAGGAGTTGAGGAGTTGATAAACCTGAAATGGCATCCATGCAATAAAGGGCGTGTAATCTCGTCTGAGGTTTTGGGTGAGCAAGTAATGCTTCTAAGAAGGAAATACTTCCTTTATTATTTCTTTGTACGAGTACTCGGTGCGCGGTAAATCGACACCAGCCATTTTCATGGGTAAGGAGTTGCGATAATTGTTGTATTGTTAATTTGTTGAATTGAGGGTCGAAATCAATACTTCTTTCTGCGATACTATCAGGAATAATTTTATAGATACGCCCTTTATCCATCCCGTTGTAAAAATCCATTTCCTCTTTTAAATCTTCGGGTATAGCCAAAGGCGTTTCGATGTGCTGTCTGTACATGTCTAATACATATAAATGCCCATCGTGCCCCACATAAAAATTCACAGGTCTGAACCAAGGATCAGCAGACACCAGAAATTCGCGGGTACGTTCTCTTCTATCCCTCTGAGCCATTACATGAATTTTATTTGAAGGATATGTAATTACATCTCTATGTACAAGATTACCTGCGACATCCCCAATAAATACAGATCCATAAAAGTCTTCTGGAAATGCATCTCCCATATATACTGTTGTACCAGTAGCACCCGTAAAATTATTAGCAGCATACTCTATCCTGTCGAGTCCCCGTTCATGATAGGTCGCCTGACGCCTTCTGGTCCGCTCTTCTCTCCAATAAGGAGGCGTAGTTAACTGATACATCATAGGATCGTGATCAGACACCTGCACTACTGCCTCCTTGGAGGGGAGATGATCATGTCGATATAAATACCGCCAGGGAATTAGAATTTGTCGAATATGAAGGGAATTTTGCGTAACAAAACGATTACCCCAATCATCAATTCCCTGGCCAAATTGCGTAGGTCCAGCAGCTACCTCATACATCAATGTATCTAATCTAAATCGGAAGTCTCCACCATTAACGATCAGCGTATCTCGATTTGGAGCAAGGGGGCTGGTGATCTTACCCGCCTGCCCAAAATTGCTTGCATATATCCAATTGTCGATGTTGAAGCGAAGATTAGTAATCTGAGCTTCAGAATTATTCTCAAAAAAACCAGTAAAAAGAACTTGTTTTATGTCTGCACGTTGGTCGCCAGTGGTATCTTTGAGATACAGGATATCAGGAGCAGCAGTAACGATCAATCCTCCATCCCAGGGAAGTATACTGGTAGCCTCCATGAGCTTATCGGCAAAAATCACATGATGATCAATTTTACCGTCCCCATCCTGATCTTCCAATATTTTTATTCTCCCCTTTTGCTTACCCTTCTCCGGTTTAAATGGATAGTCAGGCATTTCTACTACATAGATAGTTCCCTGCTCATCAATGACCATCTCCACAGGATCTTTCACATGTGGTTCGGATGCCATGAGTTCTATTTCAAACCCCTCTCGCAATATCATACGGTCCATAGCCTCCTCTGGACTTAATGCTTGTGTATAGTGTGAGTCTTTGCAAGACACGCATAACATGAGTAGACACAATATATATGTATATCGATGTAAGGATCTTTTCATCTTAATTTAATTGTCTGATTAGTCTTTCAACGCCTTTAATTGTCTGGATACCTCTTCTATAATAATCGTCTCTATTTTTTTGTCCCAAGTGCTAGCCATTCCATATACATGCATGGAAAGATGACCTTCATATCCTCCTTCCTCCAGTATTCTTACATTAGGAATATAAGCCATTACATCATTTGCATACGCAACGACAAATAAGCTGGGATCGAGTTCTTTTTTTAAGCGGATGGCATAATCTACCACGACTTCTCCCCCCAGTGCTACCATCTGTTGTGTCCCTAATTTCCAGGTTTGTATGGGATAATAGGGATAATCACTGGGAATGGTCTTCCCTTGTGCTCTGGTGTTCAGCCATCTTTCTGCCCAGTTACGTGAATAGGTAGTCTGTTGATCATCCACTAACATGGCCTTAAGAACTGCTTCATCCGGTGCAGTAGACAGGGGGAGGGCTATTTCTTTGTAGGTAGCTGAAAAGGCTGGAGGCTGTTCATCCATTTCATCTTCTATAACCCTTATTACTGATGCAGCCAAGGTTCGGCCGTACTGTTCTGCCAGGGCAATACTTCTCCTGGGTAAAGGATTCTGATCTCCGGCACATCCTGCAAAAAATAACGCCATCGCTTTAGGGTAGTGTTCTTCAAGATGTATTTGAGCAAATCCCGCATAATCGCCAGACCATTCATAGCTACTTAACGTAGTGGCATGACAGGCATATCCAAATATGATCGCTTGTACTTTCCCTTTGGAATCCTCAATTCTTACTACCGGGACACTGTGATCCACGGGTCCCTTTAATTCACTGACTTGCAAAATCTCTGATTCTACGTTATTACGCCTGTTCACTGCAAATCGGCTAACACCACTACCAGTATATACTTTTACTGGCTGTAGCTGCTTCACCGCTTGTTTTACAGTCTCTACCACCTTTTCTTCCAGTGTGGTGGAATATTTCTCGATCAGTTTTGCTTGTTTATCATCCAGATCATACATATCCCACAATGATTCTCTTAGTACGGGTCCCGTATGCGTATGTGAACTGGTAAGCATGATCTGTTTTCGTTCCAGGTCTAACTCTTCCATCAGCCGCTCAGTAATGCGATGGGAAATATTTCTAGGTAGCCCCAATAGATCCGTTGCCACAAAGACTGCTTTTTCGGACTGTTGATCTTCCAATACCACTACCTTTACCCATAAATCGTGGAGTTTCCCTTCTGAGGGATGATCCCTGTGTGCATACCCTGCCATCCACATGCCTTTGGGCGGAGTAATGGACTGCTTAGCGACTCCAGCCATCCACATATTCTCTTGCGAAAAGGAACCGAAGGGAAAAAGCAGAATAGAACTAATGAAAATAAATACTTTTAGCATAGGTGCAGAAATAATCAAGCCAAGAGTAGTGAATATAGTGAATTAGAATACAAAATAACAGTCAAAAGATAGTAGGTATAGTATGACCCTTATTGTAGGTGAGGGTAAGTTAAGGGCGAACGCACCAAATTTTATGAATAATTCATTATCAATTGGTTACAGTTAAAGTCTTTATACATTGGATAAATGTAAGTTTCTGATTAGTAGCTATTAATGAGTTTAGTGCATTTGCCCTGGGGTAAGTCAAAACCATTATTTTGAAAGTAATAAATTCCTTAAATTAGCTCCATTAACTAATTATTACTACTCGACAAGTTCTTGTATTTATGAATTCATTTAGACACACTCGCCCTACCGTATCGCTACTCCCAATGTTGATGGTGATACTTCTTGTAGGTTGTAATCCCCCTGTCCCTCCTCAGGAGCCAGAAATCAAACAGCTAGATCCCCTTACTGCTGCACATATTGCAGACTCTTTGAGTGAGGCAATTCCTGTTAACCTTGCAGAAGGAATGCAGCTATCATTATGGGCATCAGATTCATTGGTTGCTGACCCTATAGGGCTTAGTATGGACGAACAGGGCAGAGCCTATATCACCCGTACTCACAGACAAAAGAATTCTGAGTTTGATATTCGCGGGCATATGAATTGGGCCACTGCTTCTATAAGCTGGAAAACGCCCGAGGACCGAAGGGCTTTCTTGCATCAGGAATTCTCCCCTGATAGCAGCGATCAGCGTACCTGGCTAAAAGATCTCAATCACGATAACATTCACGACTGGCGCGATCTTGCTGTAGAAAAAGAAGAGATCTATCGAATCGAAGATCAGTCTGGAGATGGTCTTGCTGATTTTTCTCAACTCTATATCAGAGATTTCAATAGTGAGATTACGGATGTCGCGGGTAGTGCATTACCTGTAGGCGAGGATGTTTTCGTAACTGTAGGACCCGATACCTGGAGACTCAGCGACAAAAATGGTGATGGAATGGCAGATGAGAAAACTTCTATCAGTCATGGTTACAATGTACATGTGGGATTCAGTGGTCATGGTATGTCGGGTCTTATACAGGGGCCTGATGGAAAAATATATTGGTCTGTGGGTGATATTGGCTTTCACGTGGAAGATCAACGTGGGAGAACCTGGGCTTACCCCAATCAGGGAGCTATCCTTAGATGTAACCCAGATGGAAGTGATTTTGAAGTGTTTGCAGCAGGCTTGAGAAATACCCATGAATTTGTCTTTGACAAGTATGGCAATATTATTAGTGTCGACAACGATGGAGATCATCCCGGAGAAAAAGAACGCCTCGTATATATCGTACGTGGCTCCGATGCAGGATGGCGCGCCAACTGGCAGTATGGGAAATATACGGACCCAGATAACAATGAATATAAAGTTTGGATGGACGAAAACATGTACAAACCTCGGTTTGAGGGACAAGCTGCGTATATAGTTCCTCCTATTGTTAATTATCACAGTGGCCCAGCGGGAATGGTCTATAATCCAGGTACCGCCTTAGGAGAGAAGTGGAAAGAGAAATTTTTCATCGCTGAATTTACCGGATCCCCTGCCAGATCCAGTGTATTTGCTTTTGAGCTTGCCCCCAAAGGAGCAGGATTTGAATTTGTGGGAGAAGAAGAAGTATTAAATGGAATTTTGGCTACCGGAATAGACGTAGGTCCTGATGGGGCTTTCTATGTAGCGGATTGGATAGACGGATGGGGAACGAAAAATTATGGAAGAATATGGAAAATGGATGTTGATGATAATGAAAGGCATCCTGATCGCAAAGCAGTAGAAGTATTGATCAAAGCTGACTTCCAAAGCAAATCTACTGATGAATTAGGTGAATTATTAGGACATGAGGATATGAGGGTACGATTGAAGTCTCAGTTTGAGCTTGTAAAACGAGGCAGTGAAGGTAAAGAGGTATTCTTAGCCACCTTAACTCCTGAGCATGATCAATTGAGCCGCATACACAGTATATGGGGTATAGGTCAACTCTCTCGAGAAAACCTGGAAGAAGCAGAAGCTTTGGTAGCGCTGCTTAGCGATCAAGATGCTGAAATCAGAGCGCAAGCAGCCAAAATCATCGGTGATGTGAAATATAAAAAGGAACGTGTGGCACTCATCCCATTGCTGAAAGATCCATCAGACCGAGTCAAATTCTTTGCTGCGGAGGCAATTGGACGCACTAATTGCCAGGAAGGGCGTTTGCCACTCCTAGATATGCTGGAAGCCAACGATGACAAAGACTTATACTTAAGACATGCTGGCTCTTATGCCATCATGGAATTAGGACTCGCAGACCCTCTCATCGAGACGGAGGAACATCCTTTATTACAATTACATACGCATCCTTCCAGGGCCTTGCGCATTGCCGCTGTGATTACCTTGAGGAAGCTACAACACTGGGCTATAGAGCGGTACTTAGATGATGAAGATGAATTTATTGTTACCGAAGCTGCGCGAGCAATCAATGATGATTTGTCTATTGAAGATGCTTTACCCGCATTAGCTAATCTTCTGGCTACAACCTCATTTACCAATGAAGCATTGATAAGAAGAGCGATTAATGCCAACCTACGCGTCGGAAAAGATAAAAACCTAAAGATCCTCGCAGATTATGCGATGAATCCCAAAGCACCAGAAGCGATGAGGGCCGAGGCCATTGCTACCCTCGGTGTTTGGGCTAAACCTTCTGTATTAGATCGGGTAGATGGAAGATACCGCGGGGAAATTACGCGCGACCCTGTGATTGCAATCCAAACCTTATCGCCTATAACTAGCGCTCTTTTAGCTTCCAATCAACCTGATATACAGGCTGCCACAGCGGAAGCTATAGGTAAACTAGGCGTAGATAGTGCTGCCCCCGATCTTTTCCAATTACTTGTAAAAGGAAGTAACTCAGAAGTAAAAATCGCCGTACTCACGGCGCTGTCTAAGATGGAGGTGCCTAATCTGGGGGAAGCCATGCAAATTGCATTAGATGATAAAGAATCATCTGTCAGAAAAATGGCATTGAGTATGATCCCTCAATTGGAAATTGATGCGGAAGAAAAAGTTGCACTCTTATCGTCTATGCTTGGTAATAGTTCTATAGACGAGCAACAAGCTGTACTTACCGCGCTGGGTACTATACAATCTCAAGAGACTTTGGCACTTCTTGGCAAACAACTGGACCAGTATATTGCTGGGAACCTCGAGCAAGAATTATCGCTGGAACTTATTGAAGCCATTGAAACACTGGATGATCCCTCTCTGAATGAAAAATGGGAAACATTTCAGGCGTCTATCCCTCAGGATCAGCCTATGGAAGTTTTTAAAGCAGCGCTTTATGGCGGAAATCCACGTGCTGGAGGACGAATCTTTTACCGCAATTCTGCGGCACAATGTGTCAGATGCCACGCCATCGGCGATTATGGCGGCGATGTAGGACCTAAATTGACAAACATCGCCAGTGTCCTTACCAGAGAGCAACTCCTGGAATCTCTCGTCGATCCCAGTGCTCGCATTAGTCCAGGATATGGGATCGTCTCTGTGGCGCACAAAAATGGAAATAAAACGAGTGGAACCCTTATAGAAGAAACGGCCAGTTCGCTAGCCATCAAAACGGGAAGTGGTGCTACGGAAAAAATCCTGAAGAATGAAGTGGAGGCAGTCCAGGAAGGCCCTTCCAGCATGCCACCTATGGGAGCCATTCTTAGTAAGCGTGAAATACGGGATTTGGTGGCGTTTTTAAGTGGGTTGAAGGAGGAATAGCTTGTCCTTCTTTTCTTATAAAGATTTCACTATTTTCATAGATTCATACTACTACACAAACTCATATCCAATGCGTACTTTGCTCACATACACTAGTTTTGTTCAAATTGGTATATTATTCCTGATTAGTACATTATTGATCTCCTGTTCAACACAGGATCACTCACCCAGAAAGATCGAGATTTTATTTCTGGGTCATAATAGTACTCATCACTACTCGGAAAAATACGCCCCTATGTTGGCTTCCTATTTGTCCGATAAGGGAATCAATGTAACCTATACGGCTTCCCCTACTTCCTTAAATAATGAAAACCTGTCTTTGTATGATGGATTAATCATTTATGCCAATCATGACAGCATCACTAAGGACCAGGAATCCGCATTGCTGGATTTCGTCCGGAGTGGAAAAGGATTTATTCCCGTTCACTCTGCCAGCTTCTGTTTCCGCAATTCGGAAGAATATGTGGCTCTGGTTGGCGCCCAGTTCCAATCACATGAAACCGGTACATTTACGGCAAATATTGTCAACACAGAGCACCCCATTACACAAGCGCTTCAACCCTTTGAAACCTGGGATGAGACCTATATTCATACCATGCACAACGAAGATCGTACCATATTGATGGAACGTAAAGAGGGAACGGACAGCGAACCCTGGACCTGGACGCGTAACTATGGAAAGGGGCGTGTATTTTATACCGCATATGGACATGATGATCGTACCTGGAATAATCCAGGTTTTCAGCAATTGATGTATGAAGGTATACTCTGGGCTGTTGGGGATGATGTGAAATCGCGTTGGAGCCAGTTGGAATTGCCAACTCAAGTATATAAAGCAGCCGATAATATTGCCAATTACGAACAGCGTCCCGAGCCTCTACCGCTACAGGAACCGCTACCACAACCCGAATCCGAAAAGCTCATTCAAATACCTCCCGGGTTTGAATTAGAGGTATTTGCTACAGAGCCAGATATCATTAATCCTATTGCTTTTTCCTGGGATGAAAAGGGGCGGCTTTGGGTCATCGAAACTGTAGACTATCCCAATGAAGTCAAACCGGGTAATGTAGGGGATGACCGGATTAAAATCTGTGAAGATACCGATGGGGATGGAAAAGCGGACAAATTCACCGTATTTGCCGATAGTTTAAATATCCCAACGAGTTTGGTATTTGCCAATGGAGGGGTTATCGTTTCCATGGCTCCTCACTTTTTATTTCTCAAAGATACAGATGGGGATGATCAAGCCGATGTGAAAGAAGCACTCATCTCAGGCTGGGGTACCTTTGATACCCACGCAGGCCCTTCCAATTTACGCTATGGATTTGACAATTATATCTGGGGCACCGTGGGCTATTCTGGATTCAAAGGAACTATTGCAGGAGAGGATTTTGAGTTTGGGCAAGGATTTTATCGCTTTCAGCCCAATGGAACAGACTTTGAATTCCTAACGCGCACGAGTAACAATACCTGGGGTTTGGGTTTTTCTGAGACCTTTGACGTGTTTGGCTCTACTGCCAATAATGCGCATAGTTGGTATATGGCCATTCCCGACAGGTATTTTAACGGTATTGAAGGAATAGAAAGAAGAGGAAGTAAAAAAATTGCTTCTTATTACCCCTACCATCCCATTACGCAAAACTATCGTCAGGTAGATGTCTTTGGCGGTTTTACGGCTGCGGCAGGGCACAGCCTCTACACCGCTCGTGCATTTCCCGAAGAATACTGGAATCGCATTGCATTTGTATGTGAACCCACGGGACATTTACTGGCTAAGGGAATATTGGAAAAAGATGGCGCTGGATTTGTTACCAATGATGGTTGGAACGTGTTGGCCAGCTCGGATGAATGGGTCTCTCCTGTACATGCAGAAGTAGGTCCTGATGGAGCGCTCTGGGTAGCAGACTGGTATAATTTTATCATCCAACACAATCCTACTCCTACTCCCGAAAGAGGAGGATATCGTGCTGAGACAGGTGAAGGAAATGCACATGTCAATCCTTTGAGAGATCGCGAACACGGCCGTATTTACCGATTGATCTATAAAGACGCACCTCGCTATCGTGCTCCTTCACTAGATGTAGATAATCCACGTGGACTCGTGAAGGCATTACAACATGACAATTTATTCTGGAGACTAACCGCTCAAAGATTGCTAGTTGAAAGAGGTAAGCAAGATATTCTACCTGACTTGTACAATACTGTACAAAACGCTACTACGGATAAGATAGGCATTAGTGGCGGAGCGATACATGCACTGTGGACCCTCCATGGACTGGGTGCACTTTCCGGCCAGAATGACGAAGCGATGCAGGTAGTGTACGAAGCCCTGGCACATCCTTCGGCAGGCGTACGCAAAGCTGCAGTTCAGGTCCTTCCTCCCAGTTTTGAAAGTAGAGATGCCCTTATCCAGGCCGGGGTTGTAGAAGATGAAGATCCACATACGCAATTAGCAGCGCTGCTAGCTATGGCGGATATGCCTGCGGATGAGGAGGTGGGAATGAAACTATATACGTTAAGCCAGTCAGATGCATTAGCCAAAGATTTATGGCTTTCCCAAGCCTTGTATATTGCCGCGCATACACATGAAGAAGGATTCATGGCTGCTTACCAAGATGATCCAAATGCTATCACCTATGAAATCCCAACAGAGGAGCGTAGATCCCGTCTCCCTTCTTTTTGGCGCAGATGGGAAAATGCCGATGAAATTGTGAACGATTGGGAAGTGATGTCTGTTCCCGGTGCCTGGGAAGCGTCAGAACTTCCCGATTTTGATGGTCTCGTTGCTTTTTACAAACCCTTTCAACTCAGTACTATCCCCTCATCCGCCTCCATCCATTTGGGAAGAATCGGTCAATCGAACTTTGTCTATATCAATGGCGAATTTGTACTGGAAACACGAAATGACCCCAATGTTCTTCGAGTGGGAGAAATACCCGTATCCAAACTCAATACAGGAGAGAACTACATTCTGATGCGTGTCGATGATAAAAAGGGAGCTGGCGGACTATTAGGTCCTGCTGATGAAATGTACCTGGAATTGGATGGCGAGAAAATACCTCTTGATGGAGAATGGAAATATTTTGTGATGGAGAAATATAACAGAGGAATTAATGAATCTACCTTAAACAGTGGAAAGGAGTTGGCTGCAAGATTTGCTGCCTACCAAGGGCTAAAAGCATTGGATGATGAAGATGACGCTAACGAAGGAGATGATACTAACGCCATCAGAATACCCCTCAAGGTGATTAAAAATGAGATGAAATACGATCAGAGTGAAATCGTTGTTGAAGCAGGAAAAGATGTCATTATTGAATTTGAAAATACGGACCTCCTGCAACACAATTTACTGATCATTCAACCCGGAAGCCTGGAACGCGTGGGAGAAGCAGCGGATAAATTGGCACAAGCCGTGGATGGTATGGAAAAAGCCTATACTCCAGATATGGATGAAATCATGTTTGCGACGGGTCTTCTCGACCCGGGCAAAAAAACACAATTGAGATTTACTACCCCAGAAGAACCAGGGGATTACCCTTTTGTGTGTACCTTTCCTGGACACTGGCGAACCATGAATGG
>CAZZEC010000131.1:0-17067 GCA_964652565.1 uncultured Bacteroidia bacterium | reverse complement strand
AACTTTGCAATGATGCTTCCATGTCCTTTCCCCATTCCTTTCCTTCTCTTTTAAAGTATGTAGACCAAGTGTATTGCTGACAAGCAATGGAACTTGGTCCGGACTTTATAGAGTCAGTGAATGTAATCGACGGAGCAATCGCTAAGAGACCTGTGGCAAACGTAGTTTGATGTAAAAACTGGCGACGTGAATTCATAGAAGTTAATTTGTAGTATTAAGTTACAAAATTTTATCATGGGTATGTTGGCAAATCCACAACATACAGGGCAAACGCACTAAAATCATTAATAGCTGCTAGTCAGTAGCTTACATTGATTCAATATATAAATATTTTAAATATAATTAACTAATAATGAATTAGTTATAAAATTTGGTGCGTTTGCCCTTCACAACATATTGGCTGCTGTCAATCTACATTTTCAGATAATCGGAATATTGTTATATTAAATGCTTTTAATTCAAATTCAACCAAACGATATGAAAAAAATCAACCTCATATTAATGTTATTATTTGTGATTACAAGTAATAGCATTTGCCAGGAAATGAACCCTCTACTGAGATTCCCAGCTATTTCTAGCGATGGATCTCACATTGCGTTTTCTTATCAAGGAGATATATGGACTGTTTCTTCTGATGGTGGAATCGCACGAAGACTTACTATACACGAAAGTTATGAAAGCCATCCTCAGTGGAATGATACAGGGGACATGCTCGTATTTCAAGGTAATCGATGGGGAAATAATGATTTGTACTTGATGAAATCTTCGGGAAGTAGACCTCAGCGACTTACTTTCCATTCTGCAGGTGATGGTTCTGCCAAATGGAGTACAAACGGAAATATTTATTTTAATACGAGCAGAAATTTTCGGGAAGTAGAACGCGAACCAGAAATCCATACCATATCTTATGAAGGAGGAACGCCCATTAGAGCCTTAGATGCATTGGGAACCCGACCTGTTCCTTCTCCTAACGGACGTTTTATTGCAATGGAAAAAGGGAGTTGTCGCATAACGAGGGAGGCATACCGAGGGCCAGCAAACAGAGATATCTGGCTATATGATACCCAAGCAGATACATATATTCAATTGACCGATTTTGAAGGCCAGGATATATATCCAGTGTGGGGGGATGATGAAACACTTTACATGTTAAGTGCAAGGAATGGGAAATACAATATTTTTAGGTTGAATATTGATGCATCAGGAAACGCTTTAGGTGAACCAGAAGAAATCACTCAATTTAAAGAAGAGGGGGTAAGATATTTTGATGTAAGTGGTAATGGGGAAAAAATAGTCATGGAGAAAGGTTCAGATATCTGGTTATTAGAAACGGATGGGAATAATGAACCTCAAAAAATTAGTATCAATGTTACTGAGGATTATCGTTTTGATCCTATAGAACACAAGACTTTTAACAATCAGGCTACAGATTTTAGTGTTTCTCCTAATGAAAAATATCTGGCATTTGTGGTGAGAGGAGAAATATTTATCACTCAAAATGATGAGGATAAATCCCGATCTGTTCAAATAACGGATCATCCAGCCAGAGACATGCAAGTAGATTGGTTAAATGATTCTGTACTCATTTTTCTATCAGACAGGGATGGTGATTACGACATATTTATGGTTCGATCTACAGATGAGGACCAATCTGATCTTTTCAAGACATTCAAGCGCGAAACTCAAAAGGTTCTGGATACTGATGATGAGGTGATGATGATGAAATTATCTCCAGATCGTAAAAAAATAGCGATTCAACAAGGAAGGGGAAAATTAATAGTTGCAGGTATAGATTCTACCGCGGCGATCTCTGAACCGAGGACACTATTAGATGGATGGGATAATCCAGGAGGATTAAGTTGGAGTCCCGATAGTCGTTGGTTAGCCTATTCACTGAGTAACCTCGATTTCAATAGTGAAATATTCATACATGCGGCAGATGATAGTCAACCTCCTGTAAATGTATCCTATCATCCCAGAACGGACAACAGTCCTGTTTGGAGTCGCGATGGTAGTAAGTTAGGCTTCCTCTCCATTAGAAATAATGGAGATAGTGATGTTTGGTTTGTTTGGCTTAAAGAAGAAGATTGGGAAAAAACAAGAACCGATTGGGAAGAAGAATCCACAGATGATGAGGCAGAAAAAGATAATGGAGAGAATGAAACGTCAACATGGGTAGAGATAGATTTTGAAGATATTCATAAGCGCTTGGTACAGGTTACAAGTCTACCAGGTAATGAAGGAGACCTCGCTATATCTGCAGATGGCGAGACCTTCTTTTTTAGTACAAACCAGGGCGGAAGAACAGGAAGCGGAGGAGAGTCAGAATTGATGAAAATCAAGTGGGACGGAAGTGAAATGAAAACAGTCTTACCCAAAGCGAATGTAAGAGGGTTACAACTGGATAATAAGGGAAACAATTTCTACATGCTAAGAAATAGAGGTACCATAGCCAAGATGGGAGTAAAAGGAGGTAATATTGAAACACTTCCCTTTGATGCGAGGATGGATATCAAGCATGAAGAAGAACGTAAACAAATATTTGACGAGGCATGGCGAACGTTGAGAGATGGTTTTTACGATCCAAATTTTCACGGCAAGGATTGGAATGCATTGAGGTCTACCTATGAACCCCTTGCATTGTCGGCATCTACCTCACAGGATTTTAGAGATATATTCAATGAAATGTTGGGTCAGATCAATGCCAGTCATATGGGGATGTATGGGTCTGATCCAGAAGAGACCCAGAATGAACGCAGCGGGTTATTAGGGATAGAAGTAGTTCCTGAGGGCAACGAATTGAAGATCACTCGAATCGTCCCAGATTCACCTGCGGATAAAACGGAATCCAAACTGAATATAGGAGATATAATTGTATCTGTGAATGGAGAATCAGTGGAAGGCAGGAATTTATATTCGCTGATGGAAGGTACAGTGAATGAAAAAACGTTGTTGGTAGTGATAGGGGAAAATGGGGAGACGAGTGAAGTTATTATTCGTCCAACAGGATCGTTGAGACCTGAATTGTATGAAGCATGGGTAGATGAGAGAAAAGCACTCACAGATAAATATTCCAATGGTAAGTTGGGATATATTCATATACAAGGGATGAATTGGACAAGTTTCGAACGTTTTGAACGAGAACTAATGGCTAGTGGGTACGGAAAAGAGGGTATAGTAATTGATGTGAGGTTCAATGGAGGAGGCTGGACTACGGATATGTTGATGGCCGTATTGAATGTAGATCAGCATTCTTATACGGTCCCTAGAGGAGCTGCAAAAAATCTTGAAAATGAACATACTAATTTTCGTGACCACTATCCTTTTGGGGAGCGTTTGCCACTATCATCCTGGCATCGACCCTCCATTGCACTTTGCAACGAAACCAGCTATTCCAATGCTGAGATTTTTTCACACGCTTACAAGACCTTAGGTATTGGGACACTGGTAGGGAAACCTACGTTCGGTGCGGTGATTTCTACAGGTAGTAGAGGATTAATCGATGGTTCTTTTGTACGATTACCTTTTAGGGGATGGTATGTAAAAGCTACCGGGGAAAATATGGAGCACGGTCCTGCGGTTCCAGATTTCATCGTGAGTAATCAACCTGATAGTAAAGCTGATGGCGAAGACCCTCAGCTGCGAAAGGCCGTAGAGGTATTACTTGATCAACTTGACAATAAGCTCGATATGCAGCAAGGGGGAAAGAAATAGTTGATATTCTTATTGGTAAAAAATGAAGGGGGGAAAATTCCAATTTTTCCCCCTTCAACTTTTTTATTCACACATCATACCAATTGGAGATCCATCTGGCATATCGGGTATGTCTATTTCTATTGGGGAGCTAGGATCATCCAGATAGCGCTGAATTTCTCTTAGTAAGAAAGAATAATGGATTTTCCACAATGGACTTGAAGCCGAGATATAAGATTCCAGCTGTTCGGCCATGCTATCTAAATAGAACATTGTAATAGCCTGAACTTGTCCCGGAGTGGATGTATCACTAGCTAATCTCATCAAATGATGGAGAGTTAATACATTCACTTCTCTTTGAATTTCTCCTTCAAGACCAGATTGAGTTGGAGAAGTAATCGTTTTAGCAATCAACTGTTCAATAACTACAGAGAGACCAGGTTGCTGACTATCTCTGGCATGATACTCGACCAATCTTGCAGCTCGTTCTGGATATAGCAAGAGTGTCAATGTATGATGCGCAATACTGCTTGCAGCAGACAAGGGATCAAAGGTACTACCTGTACGAGTATTGAAGATCTCTCTATTTCGAGGAAATCCAGGAGGGTGTGGAGGAATAAGACTAATAATTGATTCGGGTATTGCCAATACTTCTGGCGAAAGCGTCAGCAGGAGTGCATCCAAAGCAGACATTTGTCTCTCAGGATCGACAAAGGATAGGGGAGTTTGTCCATCTCCTTTCATGGCATAATTATAATCTAAGCCCCCAATTACTTTGGCTACGGCTTCTACCTGATACCGATGTGAAAGATAAAGAGGAACTAATACTTCTTCTAGAAGTGCAAGTGGTTGACCACTCTGAATATTATTCTCTCCAAATTGTTCCAAAGCAAAGGCTCTTACTGCTAGTAATCGATTAAGTTCTGTCGTAGGATCTTGCCCATTGTCCCAAAGATGGGTTACGGGATGTGAACTTCCATATGGTCGAGCATCCTGGTCTGTGAGATGTCTTAGACCTTTTTGACGAGAATCTGCAAGAATTTCATTGAGTTTTTCGTATTCATCGGTGTTCTCAGGGAAATCCTGATATCCATAGGCTATAGCAACTTTATCCCATTCTCCTACACCGATGTCATATGCAGCTGTAAAATCCAATTCCCCATTGTTAAGCGTAATGTAGGGATGAGGGTAATCCATGACAGATGCACGGTCTGTTGCACTTGTTGCATAGCTATGTACCAACCCCAGCGTATGGCCCACTTCGTGTGCCGACAACTGTCTCAACCGGGCAAGTGCCATTTCTTGCATAGCGTTGGAAGGTTCACCTGAACCATCGAAAGGAGCAAGTAGTCCCTGGGCAATGAGATAATCTTGTCTTACCCTTAAAGATCCCAATGAGACGTGACCTTTAATGATCTCACCAGTTCTGGGATCAACGACTGAGGCTCCGTATGACCAGCCTCGAGTAGAACGGTGGACCCATTGAATGACATTGTAACGTACATCCAATGGATCAGCATCTTCCGGCAACATCTCCACCTGAAATGCATTCCTATATCCAGCAGCTTCAAATGCTTCGTCCCACCATCTCGCTCCATCCAGTAGTGCCGAACGAATGGGTTCAGGTGTGCCCGGATCGAGATAATATACAATAGGTTCAACAGGTTCGCTTACGGATGCACTCGGATTTTTCTTTTCCAGTCTGTGTCGGATAATCCATCTTTTAACTAAGGGTTCACTGATGGGAGTTGCGTAATCCTGATAGCTAATGGAGATAAATCCACTTCGGGGATCAAATACTCTCGGTTCATAATTATTATCAGGAAGTTGTACAAAAGAATGATGCTGCCGAACGGTAATCGCTTCTGGTGAGGGTACAACTTCTCTTACGTAATATCCTTGTGGTTCACCTGTGAAAGTCAACAGTGATTCAAATTCAGTATTCTGAGGAAAATTCTTAGTCCTGTCTAAATAAATACTGGATCGAGATCCATCGATACGATATGATCCTTGATTAGCTCTTTTGAGTCTCCCAGCAACGTTGTGAGCATCTTGCATGAGAAAATCTGTGATATCAATCAACACACTTTCCGATTCTTGCGCCACAACGCTAAATCCTGCTAATACTGATTGTGCAAATGCTTCCTCTACGGCTTTCCGTTCTGTAGTGCTGTTGCTATTCGCTCTGTAGTCTTGGTTAGGTTCTACGAGTAGTATTTTAGGGCCTATTTTTTTAAACTTAACGACTCTTTCTCTCCCCAATTGTCCTCTGTCGAGACCTATATCGTTTGATCCGATGCCTGCTGAAAGAGAATTGACATACAGAAACTCCTCCTCCCATTGATCGATTCTTAAAAAAATCTTCCCTTGAGTTTCATCCCAATAGAAGTCAAAAAATCCCTTATAATCTGTAAGATTTTCTGTTTTCGCTGAAATTGTTGGAAGATCATTTTCTGTTTGAGCCAACCCATGTAAGGAGAGCACCGTAAGAAATATCCAATAAATATTTTTCATAGTAACAGGTGTTGTTAGAATAACAAAAGATAAATATGTCAGTTGGTGAAGTTATTACTGAATTGTGAGAATGTTAAATTAGATCATTGTTAAGGGTAATAATATACATGTGGGTATTTAAATTGTGTTTAAGCTTCTGGTTTTCGCATACGTGTTATAATACAAATCCAGTACAAATCATCCAAATACCAGGATTATCCCTCTACAATTATTAGTCCCTAGCAGTCAGAAACTTAAATTGATTCAATATATAAATATTTTAATCGCAACCAATTAACAATGAATTATTTATGGAATTTGATACGTTCGCTCTATCCACATACTTTCACATCGAATTTATTCAGATAAAAAGGCTATTTTTATACATCATTTTGAAAAGTAATATAAAGGGATAACATTATGGATCCACATATTATCATATTAGGTGCAGCTTCGATTGTCATAGTTTCATTTTTATTTGGCCAGGTTTCTAAACAGACGCATATTCCTTCTGTATTGATGCTGATGTTGTTGGGATTTGGGTTGAAGTTCATTCTTCCCATAAAGGATACTGCGCTCATGCCTGCATTGGAATTATTAGGAACCTTGGGAGTCATATTGATTGTGCTTGAGGCTGCACTCGACCTTCATTTAGAGAAAGATAAATTAAAACTCATGGGTAAGGCCGCCTTGATGGCCTTTATGCTATTAGTAGTTACAGCTGCTTTAATAGCTATATCCTTTAAATTTATATTAGGGCTAAGTGTATTAGTATCATTATTTTATGCTGTACCTTTAGCCGTGTTGAGTTCTGCTATTATCATTCCTAGTGTCAATGGGTTGAAAGAATATAGCAAGGAGTTTTTGATATTTGAATCCGCCTTATCAGATATTCTGGGAATCATTATATTCTATTCTTTAATAGACTATCATCATGCAGATCCTGGGGCAAATGTGGGGTTAGGGCTTACCATTAAAACGCTGCTCACCATTGGATTGTCATTTGTCATCAGCTATGCGCTAATACTAATCTTTCAATATGGTCGCGGTCATGCAACACTATTTGTGTTGATCGCATCTTTATTGGCATTGTATGCTACAGGTAAGCTCCTACACCTTTCTTCATTGATAATCATACTGGTTTTTGGACTGGTTCTCAATAATAGACAGATCTTTTTTCAAGGGCCTATAAAAAAGTATCTCAATGAAACGGATATAGATGGTGTATTGAAAGAGTTTAAATCCATCACGCTGGAAACGGCTTTTGTCGTGCGAACGTTTTTCTTTGTCGCATTTGGGCTGTCTATTGTTCCTTCTCAATTACTCGATTGGACCGTGCCATTGATCACAATGATCATATTAGCTGCCATATATATTACTCGTTATATGGGGCTGAGAGTTGTACACTTCCGCAGAGTGGAGCCTGAAATATATGTTGCTCCCCGAGGACTGATAACTATACTGCTATTTTATGCGATTCCGGAAGACGTCATGACAGATGCCTTCCCTCCTGGGATACTGTTGCTTACCGTATTGATCACCAATTTTGTGATGACCTATGGGTTGATCAAAGAACGAAAGCGAATCAAAGCTGAGAAAAAGCTTGAGAATATTTTACAGTCGACAGTTTCTGGCCAAAAAACGACGGTTGCCACACAACAGTCTGTTGAAACGACGGTAGGGCCTGGCCCAGCAGTGTTAGGAACTGAAGGAGGAGAATAGTGGATAAAAATGTCGTTGGAAGTGTTCAGCTTATTTCTAAATTTGATGCACGAAGATGAACCCTATCAATCCGACATATGTCTGACGTTAAAAACCTGTTATTTGATTTAGGTGGTGTATTATATAGCATTGATCTAAATCGGATGTTTGAAGCATTTAAACCCCTTGCTCGTTCTGGCCATGATCCTGTACTCTATACCAAAGATAAACAGCACGATATTTTTTATCAGCTAGACCGGGGAGACGTGGAAGCAGATGGGTTTGCAGAAGGTCTAAAGGATGCCTATCAGTTGGATGGAAGTAATGAGCAGATACTAGATGCATGGAATGCTCTATTGATTGGGGTCATTCCTGGGCGAGCGGAAGCCCTATCTCAACTAAAGGATAACTACGGAATAGCCCTCTTGAGTAATACTAATCAATTTCATCGCGATGTTTTTGGGCCTCAATGTGAACCTCTTTTTCAACATATGGATAAAATGTTTTTTTCCTATGAAATGGGAATGCGGAAGCCCGAACTGGAAATTTTTATTTCTGTACTTGGGGACATGGAATGGGTTCCTGAGGAAACTTTATTCATAGATGATACAAAAGCGAATATAGAGGCAGCAGATATGTTGGGAATCCAGACATTTTGGATGGAGAAAGAAACAGATTTTGACCAACTCATGCAGAAGTTATAAGACTTCTGCTTTCTTTTTTACTCGTTCAATTTCTTTATTCAAAAACTGCTGGAGTCCTGGAGGGAAGTATCTTGATTTTTCTTCAAAGATCACTCGTTCTTCATTTGCTTTTTCCATGTCTCCACGGGTATAGTAGTATAAATAACCGTAAAAGAATCCCATGGTGTGCATCAGAGAAGAGTCATCTTCTTTGAGAAGTGTAATATCCTTAGGATCCAGCATGGAATAATTTTTATTCCCAACATAGGTAGCCGTAATTCTCAAGATAGCAGATTCAATCTGCTTTTCTTTATCTGTTCCAAAAGCAAGTCTCAAAAATCTTTTGCCATCACTGAGAAATGTTCCTGTTTTGTACGGGATGATGGTTATCAAAAAGATGGCCAAGGAGGATATCCCACCTATCAAATAGGTAATTTTCCAAAACAGGGTAACATGCTGGGAAATAAAAATAAACATGATTCCCAAAAGAAGTGAGATGAGAGGTCCGGCAATCACTGCCCGGGCAAAACGGAGAATATTTTTGGGGTCATTATTAACAGGAGTTGTAGCAGCTAATCCACCTGCCAGATTTAACGCTCTATTTAAATACACTTGTATTTTATCAGTCTCTTCATGACGTCTGATCCCAAATGGCCCTACGATATACATTTGAAATCTAAATCCCTGAGCCAATCCCGTTAGTAGATGTCCTAATTCATGCACTGCGATTACCAAAAAAAGGGTTATCGGGATTACGATAATCAACAGCGCCTTTTCAATTATAGAGAAGTTGGATGGTTCTGGAGAAGGGTTTATTTTGAAGAAAAATTGGGTTGCTGTGTATCCTACGACAGCTCCTATCAATCCTAGCAAAGAGACTTTAGTGATACGACGTAGTGATTTTTTGGGTGTTGAATCCATACGTAAAAGTTAGTGAATACATTGAAATATGAACAACATTAACCAGGGCAAACGCACCAAAATTTATAAATAATTCATTGTTAGTTAATTACGATTAAAATATTTATATATTGAATCAATGTAAGCTACTGATTAGTAGCTGTTAATGATTTTAGTGCGTTTGCCCTGAACATTAACTTAAGTTTAGCGTGCAGAGGCTGGCTCAAGGATGTCATACTTTCTATAGAGGATATTATTGAACCTTTTGAGGTAGAATGCATTTGATTATTTGACTGTAACACTCATATAACGTTATTTATGCATTTTCCTTTGCTACAAGATATTCTGATCATTATGGCCTGTTCAGTCGTGGTGATTCTTGGCTTGCAGCGGTTTCGTCTTCCCTCCATTTTAGGGTTTCTACTTACAGGTATGATCATAGGTCCCTACGGGCTGAGTTTAGTACGCGCTATACACGAAGTAGAAATCATGGCAGAAATTGGCGTGATTTTGCTTCTTTTTGTCATAGGAATGGAACTTTCTCTCAGGCAACTTAATTCTATACGCAAAACCGTATTTATTGGAGGACTTGTCCAGGTTGTAATTTCTATTGCTATTGCAACTGTCATTACTCATAATTTGGGTTTCCCATGGAATGCAGCAGTCTTCGCTGGTTTCCTATTTTCTCTGTCGAGTACGGCCATTGTCTTAAAAATTCTCCAAGACCGCAATGAGATATCCGCTCCACATGGAAGGAATGCATTGGGCATTCTAATCTTTCAAGATATTATTGTGGTACCCATGATGCTGTTAACACCTATACTTGCAGGAGAGGCTACCAATTTAAGTGTCGAAATATTGGAACTATTATTCAAGTCTGTATTAGTTGTAATTATTACAATAATCAGTGCGAGATATCTTGTACCTCGTTTTATGTATATAATTGCCAGAACCCAAAATAAAGAATTGTTCCTCATTACTACCTTTGCGCTGTGTTTTGCTGTTGCTTTTCTAACCTCAGAGGCAGGGTTATCTTTAGCATTGGGAGCATTTCTAGCAGGTTTGATCATTTCTGAATCAGAGTATAGTCATCAGGCTACTGGTACGATCCTTCCATTTAGGGAATTATTTACCAGTTTCTTCTTTATTTCCGTAGGAATGCTACTGGATTTGAAGTTTTTATGGAATCATATAATGATCATACTCCTCATAGTAGGTTGCGTCCTGATACTAAAAACTATCGCTGCCGCCATTGCTACAAGAATTCTCAATTATCCTCCTCGCACCATTATATTGACGGGTTTAGCGCTTTCTCAGATTGGCGAGTTTGCATTCATTCTATCAAAAGTTGGGATTGATAGTGGTCTATTGACAGAGGAGATGAACCAATACTTTCTGTCTGTATCAGTAGTTACCATGTTGCTAACTCCTTTCATTATCATGTACTCAGACAGAATTTCTGTAATGTTTATAAGAAACAGAAAAAACAAGAACTACTTATCAGCGTCAAACACTACCGTTGAGAATAATTCATTACATGAAAAAGAAGATCATCTTATTATTATTGGTTTTGGGGTGAGCGGTAAAAATGTTGCCAGAGCTGCTAAGTATGCAGATATTCCCTATGTAATTCTCGACCTGAATGCGGACACTGTCAGGAAAGAAAGAACTAAGGGGGAGCCTATTGTTTTTGGAGATGGGGTACATGAACACATCCTGGAGTCGCTGGGATTGGAAAAAGCCAGGGTAATAGTGATTACTATTTCTGATCCTCAAGCTACCAAATCCATTGTTTCAAGTGTTCGTCATTTGTCCCAATCTATATATTTGATTGTCAGGACATCATTTGTGAGAGAGACGGAAGATTTGATTGCACTGGGAGCAGATATCGTCATTCCGGAAGACTTTGAGACTTCTATTGAAATATTCTCACGCGTACTTAATAACTATCTCGTACCTGTAGATGAATTGGAAAATTTTATAGAAACAATCAAATCAGACAACTATAAAATGTTTCGGCCCAATGGAAGAATGCCTCGCCCCATTATATCGACACGTATACCCAACTTTAATATTACTTGTGTAAGGTTACTTGCTGATAGTGGTAAGGTTGTGGGAAAAACAGTAGGTTCTGCTAATATTCGTAAGAATTTTGGTATCAATATTCTGGCAATTTCCAGGAAAGATCAGATGATACATACGGTTTCTGCGGACGAAAAGCTCATACAAGGTGATTTAATCTTCATTAGTGGGGATCAGGAATGTATAGAAGACTTTTACAAAGCTGTTACGTAAAATCTACCTTCTTGTATTCATATCCTCAATTTTTCCACAAATCTCTGAGCTTCCCGGTCGTTTTGGAGGATGAAAACACGTGCATGCTGCCCATGGTTTTTGATTCGTTCATAGATCTGCGGATGCTTGTGTTTGCGGAAATTGTACACATACTTAAGGAAATCCCAACTAAAGTGCTCGGGGCAATCTGCTGGCATGTCTTGTCTGCTTTTGCCTGAATTCATCAACACACGCCGTATAACTCTAAAGAGGCACAACCACGTGGGATAATCGAGCAAAATGATCGTATCGGCCCTTTGCATGCGAATTACCATAGTCCCACCATAATTTCCATCCATGATCCACGCGGGTCTTTGTACTAAGTCTGATACGATTTGCTTCCATTCAGTTTTATCTGTCTCTACCCAATGCGGCTTCCAAAAGTGCTGATCCAGATGTATGAGTTCTATCCCCGATACCTCATGGAGTTTACGAGCTAGCGTAGATTTTCCCGCGCCGCAAGAGCCGATGATCATGATGCGTTGCATAGAATGTTAAGATTGGAGATGAAAATTACACACGCACAATGTTAAAAAGAATTTCGCTCTTTGTATTGCTGGAAATTATCTTATAATGTATCAAATCATGTATGATCCGCATTAATAATTGTTTTTGGGGAGAGTATATCTTGAGTTCAATTTCTCAATAAGTGCAGATTTAAATCCGCACTTATTTAAAGGACAAGTTAATCTATGTATCTTAATGGGTAATCTACTCCTAAGACTATATAGGTAAAGGATATACTAATAGTAGCCATCAATATAACCATTAACCCCCATGCAAACCCTCATCCACACCCCCACGCCCAACCTACAGCAAAGCCTGGATTTTTACCAAAAGCTAAACTTTGCAGTCGTTTCTGAAAATGAACCCACCCTTATTT
Organism: uncultured Bacteroidia bacterium; assembly: GCA_964652565.1. Classification (GTDB taxonomy): domain Bacteria; phylum Bacteroidota; class Bacteroidia; order J057; family J057; genus JBCCTX01. Next base: position 4,380 of record CAZZEC010000131.1, on the reverse strand, counting down.
CAGATGGAAAATTTCTCATTGAAATCAACCCAGATCGATATGCACGTGCTGGAGTAAAGTTATATCGAGAGTCCTGGGAGGAGGTAGTGAAAGAGTTGAAAAAAATTACCCCAGTGGTTTCAATCAAAAGGGGCTATGTACTGAGCGATCCCAATGGGGTGTATATCTATTTAATGGAAGGACGATTAGAAGCAAATCTTTCAGAAGAAAGGACAACAGCTTTGGGAAATTTTGCGGGTATCAGTCTCGAAACCATACATATTCCCACCTCTGCCAAAATCTGGAAACTCTTAGGATGGGAAGGAGAAATCAAAGAAGACCAGGGGTGGACGGCCCTTACCAATCCAGATAATATATACGTGTCGCTCATGAAGCCCAACACTTGTCCGCATCTCTTTTTCAATCCCTCTCTTACCTATTTCAACGGTAAGCAAAATCCAGAAATTATTGACAATATTCGGAAATTAGGTATACTCATAACTGAAGAAATTACGATTTTTAACAATGAAGGAATTGTTGACAATATTATCGTATGTGATCCGGGAGGATATGGATTTTTTATATTTAATGATTAAATAGTAGGGATTCATCTTGATGAGACCTTACTACTTAATTCACATATCTTAGTAAACACTTGACAATTGGAATCTTCAATCAACATACAGCCACATAAACCAAAATGGAAAGCCCTCGCTTCTCGCCATTCCAGCGATGAATTGCTAATTGACAGTCTATGGCAGGAACTCGAATCCCACTACACACAAAATAATCGCCATTATCATAACCTGACTCACATTGCCGATCTGTTAAATCAATGGGAACACTTTCATCATGAGCTATCTCATCCCGACATCATCCAATTTGCGATATGGTACCACGATGTGATCTATGATATCAAGCGAAAGGACAATGAGAAAAAAAGTGCTGATTTAGCTATGCTGAGACTCACTCAATTGGGACTATCAGAAACACAGTATACTTTGTGTCATGATCTTATTCTCGCGACAAAAACACATACCTTAAATAATGCAAAGGACCTAGACGTTAAGTGGATGATCGACTTCGATTTGGCAATATTGGGGAGGGATTGGCCTATCTATATTCAGTATACCCAACAAGTTCGTAAAGAATATAGCTTATATCCCGATTTGGTCTTTAAGCCAGGCAGGAAAAAAGTGCTTAGTACTTTTCTGGAACGCGAACGAATTTATCAGACCGCACTTTATCATCATCAGTACGAATCACAAGCGAGAGAAAATTTGAAAAGAGAAATGGAATTGCTGTAAGCACCAAGCACAAAAAGTCCAGGGCAAACGCACTTAAATCATTAACAGCTGCTAATCAGCAGCTTACATTGATTCAATATTTAAATATGTTAATTTTAATTAACTAACAATGAATTGTTTATAACATTTGGTGCGTTTGCCCTTCAAAAAGTCTTCGGGCTTACAATTAGTAGGTGATTGTGTCTGCAATGAGATTTTTATTACATTATTTTTCTATTTTCACCCCTTTAAGCTCCCTTCTCCAACATCTCAAGCAACTCTGCAGGGGAGTAATTTGACTTGTATTAAATAATAGCGTACAAACTCATATTCAATCAATCATCAAACATACATTATGAAGGTATTCATCATTACGTTGATCACAATTTTTACATTTACTATGGAACTGCAAGCCCAGAACTTCCGAGGCATAGATCGCAGTCCGGTAGATATCGCTTACTATCCCGATAATTTTGCGCACGATCGTGAGGAAGGACAGGAAGCAATTATTCGCATTATTTATGGACGTCCACAAAAAAATGATCGTCAAATCTTTGGTGGTCTTGTAGCATATGATAAGGTATGGAGAACAGGCGCAAACGAAGCAACGGAAATCAAACTTTATCAAGATGTTTCCTTTGGCGGGAAAAAACTAGCTGCAGGAACTTACAGTTTATTTACCATCCCAGGCAAAGATGAATGGACCATTATCTTTAACAAGGATCTCGATTATTGGGGAGCTTATAGTTATAATGAAGATCAGGATGCACTGAGAGTAACTGCCAAGACGAGCAAGGCTGAAGATACGATTGAAGCGTTCGCTATTCGACTCACGGAAGATGGAAGCAAAAAAGGTATGCTGCATATGGGATGGGATGATACGGTTGTATCACTGCCATTTTCGTATTAATTACATGTTTTTCATGGCACTTGTTCGATAGTACTGCTCATGGGAATGTGATTAAACTGATCCCAGAATTCAGAATATAGATCCCCATCCCAATCGTGGAAAGGATGATACAAATCCATTTGGTCATCTTCAGGAATGGGTTGGGGATTTTCCCGTTCAATATGATTAACAAAAAATTGTCTATTGTGATATAAATGGGTAAGTGGAGGAAGCCCAAATCCGTTGCCATACGTGTCGGTGAGACTTTCAGATATGTAAAATGTTAAGGTCTTGGTACGCAACAGTTGTGATAATACTTCAGAATCTTCAATATCTTCATTTTTACGAGTATACCTACGCAATTTTTCGCCTAACGTGGGAATATAGATCATTAATTCTTTATCATTATATCTCTTCACGCTATTGACGAGTAGCTCTTCACCTTCCAAATGTACCTGGATAGAACTAGCGTTAATAGGAGAAGACTCTGATAATACCTCATTAAATTCCAACACGACATAATCATTCCATTTACGCCATTTAATGGCATGCAAAAAGAATGGATGCTCTGCGGAGTCTACCACGACCAATAGATTATTAAATTCTATTCTTTTGGGATACCAACGGGATTGAAAGGGCTGGTATTCTACATCGATGAGATAACGAAGGATTTTATCAGTTTTACCGTAATTTGCATAGGAAAACTTAATGATAGCTAGCGATTGAGCATCAATGAATATATCTCCCTCGATTAAATTGTTTTCAGCCTTCAAATGCGTATATCTACGGTACCTTCTCGATCCTGTATATGTGCAGTGAATATGGTATACAGCCTTACCATCCCATGAAATAATATCTTCCAGAGAAAATCTGTGGGTCCAGATAAATTCTTCTTTGAAGTTAAATACAAAAGCAAAAAGGTCGGCTTCTCGATTCCGAATGGGATCGTTGTATATTAAAGACATAAAACTGTTTCCTCCAGAATTCCAAAGGTAGAAATCGGGAATCAGCTGTATATCGTACTGTTGGTTAAACATTTCCAGCGGAGCAGAAATATCTTCATGCATTCTATCTCTGATTTGCAGTAACTCCACTTGTCCGTTTTTTAAGTCAAAGTGAGGATCATAGATCCTCATGGCTGCTTCGAGGAAGGCATAATATATTTCATAATATGATCCTTCCTTTTTGATCGTCTCTCTATAGTATCCATCATATTCGTAAGCCGTACTTGGGTAATTATCGGGGATCTTTTTAATGGCATTCTTTACGATACGCTGCGGATTAACTTTCTCCCTATTTACTCTTCGAATATTATCGCGGGGATCAGGTTCCATTTCTATGTATAGATAACTGGTATCTTCTATTGCGGATAGTGGAAATTTATGGGTCTGATACCCTAAAGCTGAAAAGCATAACAGGTCACCTGTTTCCTGTTCTGTTAGATACATGTAGAATTCACCGCTCTCATTGGTCATACTGCTGTACGTAGACCCACAAATCATCACTTGTGTATGCTGTAAAGGAAGATGTGTTTCCAGATCTACAACCTTACCCGTCAAGATGTGTTGAGCGTGTAATGCAAAGGAAAAAAATAATAGTATTACACTAATAGCTAGATGCATACAATTGAAACCTTACAACTTGAATATAGTGAAATCTTAGAAGTTAATCATCACTGTTTTTTTTGCATTTCGCTTTCCATTTTTCTTTAAAAGCCATCCGTTCTTCCTCTGACATATTTTTCCACTTGTCTTTCCAATGCTTACGCTTATGATGTTGAAATTGTCTAGGTTTTGGAGGAGAGCCCCATCTCCCAAATAGAATTCGGGACAGGATTAGCAACCCCATTGCTTGCCAGTATGTGATGACGCTTGCATTGATGACTCTGGGAATGATAGCGTTCCAAAGTAGCATGACGATATAGCCAACTAACAGTAGTATTCCTACTCCTAGTATTACCATAAAAAAAACCTTTGGAGGTCTCGATTTACTATGCTTGTTTTCAGTGAACATTGCGCTTACAGCTTATGACGAGCTTAAGATAAGTATACCGTTTTATACACATATCGGATTTTTCGACCTTCTCTCTACCCGCGTTTTCCACCTTTGCAAGGGGGTATTTGTTAATCTATAAATATGCCTTGTTACTTAATACTATTTTTACACGTTAAGTTTACAACCCTTTGATGACTCCCGATGGATGCTTGTTAAACATGACATAGTTTC
>CAZZEC010000130.1:0-17452 GCA_964652565.1 uncultured Bacteroidia bacterium | reverse complement strand
TGGATATGGGGGTTTCTCAGGGTGATCGGGTAGCAGTGTTACTACCTCCTTGCATCGAAGGGATCGTGTTATTTTTTGCATGTGCTAAAGTTGGGGCTATTTATGTTCCTTTCGATTTACAACTTCCCAAAAGGGAATTTATCCGCAGGATTCAATTTGTTCACCCTAAAGCTTTTTTCTTTGTCGGGCATTCATACGAAGGCGATTATAGCATTGTAGGTAAGACCGTGCGTATGATGTGCCCCTTGATTCCCAATTTTATACAAATAAATCTATACAAAGACATTCACGACGAGGTAATTCCGGGTGCTGTTTCATGGTACCAAGTCATGAGAGCTCCTCGTCCTTTTAACATTCATACCTCAATAATAAGATCGGGTAGGATACATAAAATATCCAAAAACATTCATTCCTCCACGCCTCTGTTAATGTTCTTCAATGGAAAAGATGCTAAACCTATCCTATTATGCCATGAGAATATAAATGTACAAATAGACCTTATCCGTCAGCGTGCTTCGGTTAATCAAGAAACCAAAATGCTGGTTAACCAAATGCTTTCTGAAATGGGTAATTTTATACATAGTATATGTGCCACGCTTTCTATGGGAGGAACAATAGTTTTGGCAGAATCCTTTGATCCTCTCCGTACGCATCAGGTAATTGAAGATTACTGTATTACTCATCTCAATCAATCTGTTTCCAATTACGAATCACTCTGGGATGAAGTGCCACCTACAACCTCTTATCATTCCTCTCTCCATTTTGCTATATATCAAACAGAAACTCCTCAACAATTATTTGAGTCAAACTTTTTATCGCAGATGAAATCGTTTGTTCCGTCATTTGGTTCAGGGATCTTTATTCCAGAAGCAGGAGGATTTATTGGTTTCAATAACTTCAGTAGGCATTCTCGAAATCCGGAACACATTGATATTTTCCCTGATTTAATACCCTTAAGTATTCGAGAACCATTAAAACCAGATCAATCTGCGGGTGACAAGCTACCAGATTCCTACGAAGGGAATGTATATATTCACCCCCCATCGGTGTTTTTAGGATATTATAAAACCCCGAAGTCTACCAGTAAGACTATCACTCGTGAGGGCTTCTTACATACCCATCTCAAAGGATATATCTCCAACCGAGATAATCACCTCAGAATCGTTTCAGACACTATACCTGATAACAATCCCATACCCGTAAGCACGTATTCGCCTTTAATATATTAATTTGTAACTTGTGCCTTTATCCTGAAAAATCAGTCTGGATGGGAATAGATGTAGTAAACCTTCACAAGTCTTTTGGAGAGAATCACGTCCTAAAAGGAATTGATTTTCAAATCGAGAAGGGAAAGATCAATATGATTATTGGAGCTAGTGGAAGTGGGAAAAGTGTTATGCTTAAATGCATAGTCGGATTATTGAATCCAGATGAGGGGGACGTACTGTATGATGGCCTCAATTTTCATGATGCGCAACGCAAGGAAAAAAAACGCATACGTCAGAGTATAGGGATGTTGTTTCAGGGTTCTGCGTTATTTGATTCAATGACTGCGGAGGAAAATATTTCCTTCCCATTGAAAATGTTTACCCATCACAGTTCTGCTGAAGTGAAAGACAGAGTAAATTTTTGTTTAGAGCGGGTAAACCTGCCAGGGGTCAATCAATTATATCCTTCTGAGCTTTCGGGAGGAATGCAAAAACGCGTAGGCATTGCGCGTGCTATCGCTTTGAATCCCAAATATTTATTTGTAGATGAACCCAACTCTGGGTTAGACCCACCAACAGCCTCTGTAATTGATAAATTGATTGAAGAACTCACACACGAATATCAAATGACAACGGTAGTTGTCAGCCATGATTTGAATAGTATCATGAATGTGGGGGATAAAATCATGTTTCTCTATAAGGGGAACAAAGAATGGGAAGGAAGCAAGACCGATATACTTCAGACCCATAATGAACAAATGAAGAATTTCATCTTCGTTTCGGATCTTATCAAAAGGTAAGAACCTCCTTTCTATTAAACGCAGGGCAAAAATTATTAATAGCTAGTAACCAGTAGCTTATATTGATCCAATGTATAAATATTTTAATCACAATCAATTAGTAATGAATTACTTATGATATTAGGTGCGTTCGCACTGGATGAATTATTACCATATATTCGCAGGATTATATTAGTTTAGTGTTAAAGTTAGCTTCAGGTACTTAGAAAATGATATAGCGTTCACTATTAGTTTGAACCTTCCATAGCCTATGGATCCCAGAGAAAAAATTGAGCAACTTAGCGAAGAGTTGCGTCAACATAATTATAGCTATTATGTGTTGGCTTCGCCGACGATTTCTGATTACGAGTTTGATCAGAAATTGAAAGAATTGGAGCAACTGGAATCACAATATCCCGACTACCGTCAACCCGACTCACCCACCCTTCGAGTGGGAGGAGAGGTCACTAAATCTTTCGCTACGTTTCGCCATCACACCCCTATGCTCAGCCTGAGCAACAGTTATTCACAGGAAGAACTTGCAGAGTTTGACAAACAAGTTGAGAAACTTGCAGGGGGACAATCATATACCTACTTGCTAGAGCATAAATTTGATGGCGTATCGCTGAGCCTACATTATGAAAACGGTATATTAACACATGGTGTGACGCGAGGTGATGGAACGAGTGGAGACGAAATCACAAATAATGTTAAAACCATATATTCCATTCCGTTAAAACTTAGAGGTGATGGATTTAGCAATCGGATAGAAGTCCGGGGAGAGGTAATCATGTTCCGGGAGGAATTTATAAAGCTGAATCAGAAGCGCGAAGAAGAGGAGCTCCCTCCTCTAATGAATCCTCGCAATACAACAGCAGGTACGCTTAAATTACAAGATTCCTCTGAAGTTGCTAAACGTCCGCTTCATTTTTTTGCCTATGCTTTAAGCACTGACCCACTTGTGGTGTCTACAGATGCGGAACAAATGCAACTCCTCAAAGAATGGGGATTTGCGATAGGAGGGATGCATAAACTGTGCAATAATTTAGAAGAAGTTTATCATTACTTAGATTACTGGGAAAGCCGGAGACACGATCTGGATTACGATATAGATGGGATTGTCATCAAGGTAAATGAGTTGCCCCTTAGGGATGAACTAGGGTCTACTTCAAAATTTCCCAGATGGGCGATAGCCTACAAATACAAAGCTGAAGAAGCGATCACGACCGTAAAATCAGTAGATTTTCAGGTTGGAAGAACTGGAAAGATAACCCCTGTAGCGAACCTGGTACCTGTAGTCCTTGCGGGAACAACCGTAAAAAGAGCCTCTATTCACAATTTTGATGAGATACAACGCCTTGGGCTACACATTGAAGATACTATTACGATTGAAAAGGGAGGTGATATTATCCCTAAAATCACTTCTGTTATTCTTCCCAAGCGTAAGATGGGTGCAGTGCCTGTTGCTTTTCCTGAAACATGCCCGGAATGCAATACCCCACTGTACAGACCTGAAGGAGAAGCCAATCATTTCTGTCCCAATATTAACGGCTGCCCTCCGCAAATTAAAGGGAGAATCAAACATTTTGCCAGTAGAAAAGCCTTAGATATAGATGGGTTAGGAAGTGAAATCGTCAATCAGCTCGTGGAAGAAGGCTTGATACAAAACTATGCTGATTTATATGATCTTACTTATGATCAATTAGTTAGTCTAGAACGGTTTGCAGATCTTTCAGCGAAAAATTTATTGAACGGGATCGAAGAAAGCAAACAACAACCCTTTCCAAGGGTGTTATTTGGATTAGGTATCAGGTACGTGGGGGAGACTGTCGCACGAAAATTAGTTAAAAAGATCAAAAATATTGATAACTTAATACAAGCTGACGAAGCCACCTTAGCAGATATACCAGATATAGGAACGCGAATCGCTGAAAGCATAGTGAAGTTTTTCGCTAATGAAGAAAATATCGCATTGATACAAAGATTAAAAGAGGCAGGCTTAACGTTAGAAATTGATTCTACGACATTGGATGAGCAAGTGGATCAGAAATTTTCAGGAAAAACTTTTGTCATCTCCGGTGTTTTCAAAGTAGGCAGCAGAGAGGAAATCAAGCAATTAGTCATACAGCATGGTGGTGATGTGAAAGGATCAGTATCTAAAAAAACTGATTTTTTACTTGCAGGCGAAAATGCCGGACCAGCAAAATTAGATAAAGCAAAGGATGTGGGAGTTGAAGTTATTAACGAAGCTGCATTTCTGAAATTATTGGAATGAAATGGATTAACCAAATAAGAGCAAAACTATCTCGCAAGCGCTACTTACAAATTGAGCCAGTCAATGGAAAATACAAGCGAGATTTTCTCAATTTATCAGGTGCTGAAAAGGTAGGGGTCATTGTCAATATGACCAGAATTTCCGAGGAAAATGTACATCAAGTTCTCGACTTTCTAAATTTACTCCTTTCACAAGGGAAAGAGCTATTAGTCATAGAGCTCAATTTTCAGAAAAAAAGTATTCCCCAATTACATAGAGACTTTAAGCATGTATTTATTAATCCTATGGATTTGGACTGGTTGAGATTTCCTGAAGAGTCTATTATCTATCACATCCAATCTTTTTCGCTGGATGTGTTACTCAATCTCGACCAAAGTGATCAAATTACCTCAAAATACATTTGCAGTATTATGAATGCCAAAACCAGAGTGGGTATTCATGAAGAAGGATTTGAAGATTGCTATGAAGTCATGATTGACCATCAGCCAGTAGACCAGGTAGAACAACTGATACAGACTTTTGAAGGCTACTTAAGCATGACTCGTAAATAAACATCACCATGAAGGATTTTTCAGGAACAGGAGTAGCAGTCATTACCCCATTTACTCAAGATCAACAGTTGGATATACCGGCTTTAAGAAAGATTTTACGACATTTGATAGCCGCTAAGGTGGATTATGTAGTTGCACTAGGAACTACAGCGGAGACTCCAGTACTTACGAAGGAAGAAAAGAGCGCTATATTAGACATTTTTTTTGAAGAAAGTGAAGGACAAGTACCTGTAGTAATTGGATCAGGAGGGAATAATACAAAAGAAATTTGTCAAGAAATATCGGAATTTGATACCTTGTATCATCCTGCAGGTTTCTTAAGCGTCTGTCCTTATTACAGTAAGCCCTCTCAAAAGGGATTATATGAGCACTTTCAAGCCATTGCACATATTACAGACTTACCCATAATATTGTATAATATACCTGGAAGAACAGGAGTAAATTTATCTACTGATACTATTATACAACTTGCTGACTCATTTCATCATATAGTCGCGGTAAAAGAATGCTCTGGCAACATGCAGCAGGGTATGCAAATTATGAATAGCAAGCCCACACACTTTCAATTATTAGGTGGAGACGACATGCTTTCGCTGCCCCTTATGAGCATTGGGGCTACGGGAGTTATTTCTGTGTTGGCAAATGCACTTCCCAGAAGCTATGTACAAATGATTGACTACGCAAGATCAAATAATTTTGAAAAAGCTCGCAAGATATTTTACGAAATGCAATTACTGATGGAGATTTGTTTTGAAGAAGGAAACCCTACAGGAATAAAAACCATAATGAAAGAGTTGGGCTTATGTCACTCCTATTTACGGCTTCCGAATGTATCTGCAAGTGAAAAGTTGCAAGAAAAAATATCAAAAGAACTAACATCTGTTAAAACAGATGCTAGTTCAAATTTTTAATTACGCAGTTGATCCATTAGCTATTAATCCTCATCGGCATTTTTCATATCCTGAACTTCTTTACGGATATCCTGAGCCAGATTTTTAAGCTCTTGCATGTATTTTCTAATACGTGTTCCTGCGGCTTTGTTGTTTTTCTCGTAGAACTTCTGAAAATCTTCAGAGCTTTGTTCGATAATGCTTTTTAGTTGTTCGAATTTTTCCATCTTGGTACAAATTACTGGTTGCTAAGATAGATATAATTATCTAATAGTTTGAATAAAATAAAATTTAAAGTGCGTACGAAGGAATTTTCGCGTCCAGATAGTAGCCATTTTGTTGCTTTTCTCTGAGTGCTTCAAAAACCTTCAATGTATAATCGACATCTTCAGCAGTGTGCATAGCTGTAGGTATGAGTCGAAGAATAATATGTCCTCTTTCAATTACGGGATAAATCACACCAGATACGAATAGCTGATGACTTTCTCTCAAATCTCTAATAATTGCAATTGACTCACCAACAGCACCTCTAAGATAAACGGGGGTTACAGGCGATCTAGTATTTCCTATCTCAAAACCCCGCTCATTTAAGCCATTTTGCAATCTATTAACGATGAACCAAAGCTTTTCCCTAAGTTCTGGCCTATTTTTAAGCATGTCCAACCGTTTGATAGCCCCCACAGTCATGGGTAGACACAGAGACTTGGCATAGATCTGGCTACGCATATTGTATCTCAAATACTGTATTACGTATTTATCTGCGGTCACAAAAGCACCAAATCCAGCCATACTTTTTGCGAATGTACAGAACAGTACATCTATTTTATCCTGAATACCGAAATATTCTCCTGTACCGATTCCTGTTTCCCCCATCACTCCGAACCCATGCGCATCATCTACAAACAATCTTGCCTGATATTTTTCTTTGAGTCGCACAACTTCATCCAGTTGACCGAGATCGCCACGCATTCCAAATACTCCCTCAGTGATGATCAGAATTCCTCCACCTGTTTGACTAACCATTCGCTGAGCTTTTTTCAACCTATCTTCCAGTTGCTCCATATCATTATGGGCGAATACATATCTCTTTGCCATACTCATGCTCATCCCATCCATAATACATGCGTGGGACAACTGGTCGTACACGATGACGTCTTTTCTATCTGTCAGGGCCTGTACAATAGATGCACATCCTTGGTATCCAAAGTTTAATAGAAAAGCGTCCTCTTTCTGCATGAAACTGGCTACTTGTTGTTCAAATTCTTCGTGGTAATCCGTATTCCCAGTAAGAACGCGAGAGCCCATCGGAGCTGCAAGACCGAATTCGGCGGCAGCCTCTGCATCTACTTTTCTAATTTCAGGGTGGTTGGCTAGTCCCAGGTAACTATTTAATGACCAAGTAAGGACCTCCTGGCCGCGAAATCTCATCCTGGTACCTATTTCTCCTTCCAACTTGGGATATGTCAGATAGCCGTGCCCAATTGCTGAGAATTGTCCCAGATCCGTGGACATATTCCGAGTTATTTTATCGAAGATATCCAAAATTGTTCCTTTTTTTTAAAAAATGAGTTCGGCAAATTTACACTTATTTCCCGATTTTGAAAATAATCAACGTTTTTTATGGTTTTCGACGGCTTTTGCCATTTCGAGTGCCCGTTCTTTCAATTGTTCCTTATACTGTTTCAGCCGTGTAGACAACTCAGGATTGTGTATGGCAACAATTTGTGCAGCCAAAATACCTGCATTATAAGCACCGTTTAATGCAACGGTAGCAACGGGAACTCCTTTAGGCATTTGGAGAATTGAAAGTACTGAGTCCCAGCCATCTATTGAATTTGAAGATTTAATAGGAACACCTATGACAGGTAGAAATGTACATGAAGCAATCATTCCGGGAAGATGTGCAGCGCCTCCGGCACCTGCAATGATAACGTTAATGCCCAGTTCAGCAGCTGAACGCCCATAATCCATCATTCTTTGAGGAGTTCTATGTGCAGATACTACGGTCATTTCAAAAGGAACTTCCAATTCTTCCAGAAAATCCGCTGCACTTTGCATAACCGAAAGATCCGACTGACTCCCCATGACAATTCCTACAAGTGCTTTTACCATAGATTATTATATATCAGCAAAATACGATTATTCCTATTTAGGTTCCAAGATACTATTGACAAAATCTTTAATAATTATCAATCTATGTAATAAATTGTGCGTATGTTATGATGTATGATCCTTCAAAGATCTTATATTTACTAAAGATTATATTAAGATTCCTTCGAAAAAATTTGATCATGAATAAATTCTTGCTCTTGCTTCTGGGATTTGTACCTTCTATGATACTTGCTCAACCTTACACGAGAAATATCTCAGAAGCAGATCGATATGTATTAGTTGGTTCAGACTATTTACTTAATCAATCCTACTCCTCAGCGTTAAATGCATTTGACAAAGCTATCAAATTGGATAATAATCATTGGTGCGCATACCATTTTCGTGCGACCGTACTCATGATTATGGATCAGCATGAGCTAGCTTTGAATGATTTGAATCAAGCCATTCGTTTGAATAGTATGAATCCTATTCTTTTTTATAAGCGCGGTTCCATTTACGATATATTAGGCGAAAAGCGAGAAGCAGCATTAGATCTTCAAAGGGCGCTTGAATTGGCTCCAGAATATCCAGAAGCAAGAGACAAACTCGATCGCCTGAGTGCAAGATATACTAGTAGACGAGAGTCCGTAACTCGAGGAAATAATAGTTCTACCAGATCATATGAACAGGAAGAATATCAACCCTATCGAACTTCGCGTTCTATTTCTTTAGCCAGAGAATACGACATACCAAATAGTCGCGATTATGATGTGTACGAAGATCGGCCAGAATCCAGCTCGTCTAGTAGAACAGCGAGAATGGATGATCCTTATAGAGATCGCTCAATAGATGCAACACATAGCAGGTCTAATGTTGCTACTAACAGATCATATTATCCTTCTGACGATCGGAATGATGATTTTACCAGGGAGGATAAATTTCGTAGAAATACATACAGTTCTTCCAGGAGTACACCCAGAACTATGCGGGATGTTGTCATAAATGACTTTGAGACAACTGACAGAGATGAAGTAATGTCTCAAAGGGAGGCTGAAGATATAGTCGATACTTTTTTTGATGATGAACCCAAGTCTTCCAGCAGGAATATTCAGGAGCGAGAAGACATCATTGCAATGTCAACTGAAACAAATCCTTTTGATAATAAAGAGAGCTTTGATCCCTATAATGGAACTTCTAAAAAGAAGAAGCCCAATACCTCACTTACGGGCCCTTCAAGGGGATTAAACGAAGCTTCAACACGTAGCCCATTGTTTGAAACGAATGATTCCCAAAATTCTTCTAATACCAACAGGGCATTTTCTCAAACCTTCAATCTATCTACATCCAATAAACAATCGGATACAGAAGATCAACCTGTAGGGGAAGACAATCGTAGACGCGGAACTATTACCTATACAGCGCAACAGGCTTCACCTGGTAATAAAATGGTGTATATTAATAATGTAGTATCAACTCCTAAATATACACAAGTAGATTTTCTGGTTAATGGAGATGATGAGACCATTACCCTTCCTCCACCTAGGGTAAAACTGCAGGTAGAAGGAAAAGTATATCACCTGTACTATGGAGAAAATACTCAACCCAAAACCCTGCATTTAAAAAATGGATTCCCCGAGGAGTTCTCAATCAGATTTCAACCTATACCAGAGGGAACGGAATTTATTAAAGTAATATCGGACGGGAATAGTTCTGGTGAACGATGGAACTATGTATTCAAACTTATTGAACAATAAGCATTAGATATCGTGATCAAATGGGTCCTTATGTGGAGAGATAGCAGCGTGCTGTATAATGGCTTTTCTCGCAAGTAGTACACCTGTAATCAGGGTAAACAGGGAAAAGGGTACATAAAATTCCTTTCCTAAAAACAGAAAATAATCATACAATCCATGGAAAAGGACTGCAGCAGCAAGTCCTTTCCATCTTTCGAGCAAACGACTTCCCCTGGTAAGAAATTTAGCCCTCCCAACAAAATAACCCATAAGCACACCAAACATACAATGAGCAGGTACAGCCGTAAACATCCTTCCAATACCTGTCTGATAAGGATCCCCTTCTGCGTAAATGACATACATGACGTTTTCTATTGCAGCAAACCCAAGCGAAACAGCTACTCCATACATTATTCCATCATATGGCTCATCAAACTCTTCGTGTGGATAATTATACCATCTTAATACGAGATATTTCATTCCTTCTTCCACTAATGCGACATAGAAAAAAGCATAAATAAGTGGAGCAGTATACATATCAATGGGGGTATACTTTTGTAACTGTTCACTGATAAACAACACTGGGAAGGCAGTGAAAACCCCTAATATGAATGTTATGATCAAGTATTTTAACGGCTCTCGCTCATATTTATCTTTTAAGTATACATACGTAAAAAGAAAAACAACTGGTGCAAGGGCCAAGGCGAGAAGTTCCATGTGTCAGATTCTCATCGTACAAATTAAAAAGGTATTCAGATATCACTGAATACCCTAAGTTAGTATATTATTTACTGTTATATGTAAAATATGTTTCTAATATCCTCTTGCAGCATCATCCCCTCGAGGATCTGCTCCCCCCTCCAACTTTCCATCAGGTAATACCAATATAGCATCTACTCTTCCTATTGATCCTCTTTCACGTAAATTATGTCCCATATTAACCAATTCCAGCGAATCATTGGTTGAGAAGCTACCTGGCTCGTACATAGTAACATCTGGGAGCCATTGATGGTGAAACCGGGGGGCATTGACGGCTTCTTGCATACCCATATTGAATTCTATTACATTAAGAATAGTTTGAAAAACTGAAGTAATGATGGTTGATCCTCCAGGCGTACCTACAACCATTAAGAGTGAATCGTTTTTTAGGACGATAGTAGGAGTCATAGAGCTCAACATCCTTTTCCCTGGTTCTATAGCATTAGCTTCGGCTCCAATTAATCCGAACATATTGGGAACACCCGGCTTAGCACTGAAGTCATCCATTTCATTATTAAGCAGAAATCCTGCACCTCCTACCACTACATGACACCCATAGCCCCCATTAATCGTAGTAGTCACAGACACAGCATTACCATCCTTATCGATGATTGAATAGTGTGTAGTTTCTTCAGACTCAGCGAGTAATCGAGGGCTGCCAGCTTTAACTGAATCACTGGGAGTAGCCTGATCAGGATTAAAATCTCTCATCCTACCAGAGATATAGTCAGCATCAAGAAGACCTTCAATAGGTACTGGGTAAAAGTCCATATCTCCGAGATATTCTGATCTATCAGCATATGTCCTTCGTTCAGCTTCAATCATGAGATGGGTGGTCGGGATCGTATGCCATCCAGAGGCAAGCATATCGGGATATAAAGATACCTTAGAAAATAACTGATTCAATGCGATGCCACCACTTGAAGGGGGCCCCATGCTTATTATTTCATATCCTTTATACTTGCCTTTAACAGGTTCACGCCAGACAGCCTGATATGCTGCGAGATCCTCAAGTGTTATCAGTCCATTACCACGTTGCATTTCTTCGACAATTAACTCGGCAGTTTCGCCTTCATAAAATCCCTTTTGTCCATTATCTCTGATCCGGGTCAGGGTCTCGGCTAGTTCAGGATGTCTAATGGAGTCTCCTGCAGACCACTTCTCTTTAGAGACGTAGATAGAAGGCATTGTACTGTATTTGGTAAGTCGTTCTAAATGAGCATTTATACCTATAGCTTCTTTTTCCGTCAATACAAACCCATTTTTAGCCAAATCTATGGCGGGTTGTATGAGCGCATTCATGGGCAGATTGCCTAAACTATCATGTGCAACAAACATACCTGCCACACTGCCTGGCACTCCGGAAGCCAGATGTCCCTGCCGACTCATTTCAGCCACTGCATTGCCCTCTTCATCTAAATACATGTCCCGATTAGCATTCTGCGGTGCTTTTTCACGAAAATCTAAAGACCAGGTAGTCCCATCTGCATTTCTCACCACCATGAATCCCCCTCCTCCTATATTTCCTGCAGCAGGATATACTACTGCCAATGCAAACTGAACGGCAATTGCAGCATCTACTGCATTGCCCCCTTGTGTTAGAATTTCTTCACCAACCTCAGAGGCCAATGGATGCGCAGATACCACCATCGCTTGATCGGTAATCAATCCACGTTGATCTAAAGTTGGCTCAGGAGATTTCTTACAAGCGATACCTACGATTAGAATAATGATAATAAAACTGTAAATCTTTTGCATATTCAATATAATTTCACGGTGTAAGAAATGAAGATACAAAATTAATTGTATATAAAACGAGAGGCACAGATAATTCATTTTTTTGAATTAAACCTGTGCCTTTGTTTATCTCCTTTTATAGGACAAGATTTACCTAAGCAAAATGCTTAAGCATTTTGCTCTTTACTCACATCCGTTACTTCTTTTTCGTTCATTACCTTAGTTTGATGACGAATAGACTCTTTGTGAACTAACTGTAAAATCTCGGTTAGTAAATCTTCGCTCAACCCTTTGGGCAATGCTACACGCAGACGATCTTCAATAATCTCATTCCATCGATCTGCCTGTAAGATGGTAATATTTTTCTCTTTCTTGTACTTTCCTATTTCACGTACGATACTCATTCTTTCTGAAAGTGTATCGATAAGTTTGTAATCAATATCATCGATGATTTCCCGAAAAGATTCCAGACGACTCAATACCTGTGGGCTTTCAACTTCAGGATTACGTCTGACAAGTCCCTCTAACAATTCACCTAGTCCTTTTGGTGTAACTTGTTGTTTGGCATCACTCAGTGCTTTATCTGGATTAGGATGCGCTTCTATCATTAATCCATCGAAATCGAGGTCATACGCCTTCTGTGATACAGTAGCTAATAAGTCTCTCCGACCACAAATATGACTTGGATCACATATGATTTGAATTTGAGGCATGCTTCTTTTGAGTTCAATGGGGATCTCCCAATGAGGCTGATTGCGGTATTTGGTATGTCCGTATACCGAGAATCCCCGGTGAATAGCCGCCATTTTACGAATACCTGCGTTGTAAAGACGTTCCATAGCACCGATCCATAATTTCAAATCCGGACTAATGGGATTTTTAACCATTACAGGGATGTCTACCCCTTCAAGCGCATCGGCAATTTCCTGAACGGCAAATGGATTGGCCGCAGTTCTCGCACCGATCCACATGATATCGACACCAGCTCTCAATCCCTCATATACATGTTTTACATTTGCGACCTCAGTACAAACTGGAATACCGGTTTCTTTTCCAGCAGCTTTTAACCACTTCAAACCTATAGTACCCACTCCTTCAAATGAGTTGGGTCTGGTTCTGGGTTTCCATATCCCCGCACGAAGTATTCCCACTCCATAAGGAGCTACTCCTTTAGCAGTTTCCATCACTTGTTCTGGAGACTCGGCACTACAGGGACCTGATATTATTAGGGGTGTGGACAAGCCCAAGCCCCATTCCTCGATTGGTAAAATATCCATGTTGACCATTTTTTTCAATTTATGTGTTTGCTAGTTTGTTGAATATATGATATTAATTGTTCACCTTTTCAGTTGGAGAAAGTATCTTTCTGATTTGATTGGCTTCTTCCATCAATTCATAAGTTTTTTCATACTCCCCATTCGCTATATAATCTCTAAATATTTGCATTTTTTCAATATAGCTATTCAATACATCTACAATATTTTTTGCGTTTTGCTCATATACATCTCGCCACATCTTGGGTGAACTTTTTGCCAGGCGAACGGTCGACTCAAATCCACCACTTGCAAGGTTGAAAATATTTGATTCAATTTTTTCTTTTTCAAGTACTGTCAATGAAAGTACAAAAGAAGAAATATGTGAAATATGCGAAACGTATGCAGCATGAATATCATGAGCATCCGAATCCATATAGATCAGCCTCATAAACAGACTTTTAAATAATCTTTGTGCGACAGCGACGGCATCGCTATCACTTTCTTCAATATCGCACAAGATCGCCGCTTTATTGTGAAACAGATTATTCACAGCAGCTTTGGGACCAGAAAACTCTGTTCCCGCCATAGGGTGTGCTAACACACATCTCGATCTTCTAGGATGCTCCTTTATGCACGTAGCTATTTCTCCTTTGGTAGACCCCATATCGATAACCACGCCATTTTCTCTAATCATGAATAATACGTCAGGCAACACAGAGGAAATAGCACATACCGGTATCGCCAGTAAGATGGCATCTGATTCCCATGCTGCAGAAGGTAAGTCCATGATTTCATCTACTAATCCCATCTCTTCTGCCACACGGCAATGTTCTTTATTCTGATCTACTCCTATCAATTTTTCGGCCAATCCGTTTGCACGTAAATCTTTAGCCAATGACCCACCAATCAATCCTAATCCAACAATCGTAATAATCATAAAAGAATATGTTTAATGATTTCCAGGTTCACCTATTGTAGCTTTGGGAGTTACTGAAAATGTATTGATCCTATCCAATGCCTCGTTTAACCTTTCTATGGGATTACAAAGAGAGATTCTAATGTATCCTTCTCCCTGATCACCAAAGATGAATCCCGGAGTGAGAAATACCTTTGCACCATGCAAGATTGTATCCGAAAATTCCTTACTCGTTGAGTTGCCTTCAGGCAACTTTGCCCAAATGAACATCCCTACCTGATCTTCCCTATATTTACATCCCAATACTTTCAATATTTCAAAAGCCCTGTCCCTACGCCTGAGATAAACGCTATTTCTTTCTTCATGCCATTGAGATTCAAGTCTCAGTGCCCAACTAGCAGCTTGCTGTAAAGGCTTAAACATCCCCGAATCCATATTACTTTTCACCTTCAAAATATGCGTTAGATATTCTTTCGCCCCTGCGACCATCCCAATTCTCCAGCCAGCCATGTTGTGCGATTTACTTAAGGAATTTAATTCGATAGCTACTTCCTTTGCCCCCTGTACTGATAATATACTTTTAGGCTCTGGATTTAATACGAGGCTGTAAGGATTATCATGGCAAAGAAGAATATGATGTTCATGCGCAAATTCAACCAACCGATGAAAAAGTTCATCATTTGCCTTTGTACCCGTTGGCATATGCGGATAATTGATCCACATAATTTTCACTTTTGACAGATCTTGCTGTGCAAGTTGATCGAGGTCAGGCTCCCAATTATTATGTTCGGTCAGTGGATAGGATCTCACATTTCCTCCTACAATCTGTCCGACGGAAGCATAGGTAGGGTAGCCAGGGTTGGGCACAAGAATTTCATCTCCGGGATTTACAAAGGCCATGGTAATATGCATGATGCCTTCTTTAGATCCCATTAGGGGCAAAATTTCTTCCTGGTAATTAAGCTGTACTTCAAAGGTGTTTAAATACCAATCCCTAAATGCTTCTCTTAGCTCCTCAATACCTTTATATGGCTGATAAGCATGATTACCGAGATCTTTCGCATGGTGTATCAATTGATTGATGGCTTCATCAGAGGGAGGCAGATCGGGACTTCCTATACCTAGATTGATGATATCCATACCCTGGGAATCCATGTATCGTATTTCTCTCAATTTAGTTGAGAAATAGTACTCCTTAATATGGCTTAACCGTTGAGCAGGCTTAATTTTCATAGTTTCTAAATTTCAACAACTAATTGTACTAAATATCACATATTAGATTTATCAGCACGTTGATATTCTCCCAATATCTTCATTTCACTTACCAACGGTCTAATGGCATCCAGGGATTGCTGGTATCTTTCATAGTCTTCAAATTCTAAATCTATATGAAAAAAGTACTCCCATTCCTTTCCGAGAATAGGTAAAGACTGGATTTTTGTTAAGTTCATATCATAATGTCCAAGAATAGATAAAATACCTGCCAGACTTCCAATCCGCTGGGACATCTTAGCAAGATTAAAACAAAGGGAAGCTTTATTGATATCCTTAACCCAAGCTCCAGCTTGTGAATCTTCGATGACTACCAGGAAGCGGGTAAAATTTCTGTGATTGGTTTCGATTGCTTCTGCCAGAATATCCAATTCGTAGTATTGAGCAC
Organism: uncultured Bacteroidia bacterium; assembly: GCA_964652565.1. Taxonomy (GTDB): domain Bacteria; phylum Bacteroidota; class Bacteroidia; order J057; family J057; genus JBCCTX01. The sequence goes on along the minus strand of CAZZEC010000130.1, from coordinate 1,597 downwards.
AAATATGACTGGCGATGGCTCCTACATTTTGTAGCTGATGTTCTCTAATTCGTTTCGCACTCAATGCTGTATCTTCACTTTCCACAAGTTTAATGTGATGATGTTTTCCCAAAAACCTTTGACACTGATGTAATGCCATAGGGTGAGAATGTATTTCAGCAATGTCCGATAATTTCACCCCTGGAAGTGCCATTAGATTGTGCTTGATACGAAGATATACCTCACCAATGATCGAAAGATGAGAATCTCTTAACAAAGCATAATTGGGTAACAGAGAGCCTGCCACGCTATTTTCAATAGCAATGACACCTATGTCAGCACGTTTATTTTCCAGATCTCTGAACAATTGGGGAAATGTTTCACACATATCCAATTCTATGGGATTGGAGAAGAACTTGCGAGCTGCAATTTCATGAAATGCACCTTTGACACCTTGTATAGCAATCTTGAGTGTCTGAGATGGGGCTGATATGGGTAATATTGAATTCATAGTTAAAAAAAAAGCGCCCTTCAAATATTGAGGACGCTTGCCTAGTTTATTATATGTATCACAACAAGGTCCTACATCCTTCCATAATAAAAGTAGAAGAAAGAAAAATAATACTGACCCTGATATGAAGATAAATTTCTCATTGGAATGCAAGTATAAATAAAAACTTTGATAACCAAAAGGAGCTTTCATTAAAAAAATGACAAGGGGGCAAAATGCCCCCTAAAAACCCCCTGTTCAAAAAACCATTTATTTAAACATTTACTTACTCACCCAGAGTATACCATAAATCATAATATTCCAAAATAATTATTTCCATTATTTATTCTTTAAAAAAGCGAGTCTCGTATAGAGACTCGCCAAACCTATTTACCAGCTATCCACTTCTAATGACCTTTTATCTCATTATTTCCCTTTATTGTATACTCAAAATTAATAATATTTTTATTATTTGCAAAAAACAATTTATGTTTTTTACATAAAAATATATAATACATTTTTTGTACTATACATCTTTTTCTAACATGCTGCTGGCTATCAATTAATTAGGGCTATTATATTTTGCGAACATAATACATAATATTTCCTGTGTAATGGTATACCTTCCTTGTATGTATAAGTCTCCAGCCTTCAAGTTAACTGTATCCAGATAAACAGTAAATTATATGGCTTCACTTCCTCTCTCCCCTGTTCTGATACGGATACACTCTTCCAAAGGAATGATAAAAATTTTCCCATCACCTATCTCGCCATTTACTGAAGATTTTGCACTATTGATGATCACATCGCAGGTAACGTCTACAAAATCGTCGTTTACAGCAATTTCCAGTCTAACTTTAGGTGTCAGGCTGGGAATATATTTTTGACCACGATAAATCTCTTCCTGGATCTGTTGTCCATGTCCAGCTACACGCCCAACCGTAATGCGGGTTATTCCTGCATGGATTAACGCTTCACGAACCTGATCCAGCTTATTTTCGCGGATAATAGCAGTTATAAGTTTCATGAATTTAGATTGTAGAAATGTAAAATACTCAAATAAATATATACGACTTTCTTAGTGAGGACTAGGGCAAACGCACTAAAATCATTAACAGCTGCTAGTCA
>CAZZEC010000129.1:0-17666 GCA_964652565.1 uncultured Bacteroidia bacterium | reverse complement strand
CACACATGGAACCAGCTTGCTACTACTGACAAGGAAAAACTAAAAGAAATCCTATTCGTTGCCGGAGGAAGATTCAAGGATATAGACCCAAGCTCATGGCCACAGCAGGCTGAATTGGCTGCAGCTGGCAATTGGGAAGAGCTCGATAAACTTCAGGAAGAATTAATAGGTGGAGAATTTGTTACTGATCAACCACTTAGTGCTACAATAACTTCGGGTGATGATCTCAAAATAATCGAAGGGATTGGCCCTAAATTAGAGGGTATCCTGAATGAAGCGGGTATTACTTCACTTGCTCAACTTGCTGAAACGGAACCATCTACATTGAGGGAGATACTGGCTAAAGGAGGGGATCGTTATAAATTATATAACCCTGATTCATGGCCCGAACAGGCCAAATTAGCAGTTGCGGGTAGATGGGATCAATTAGATAAATTGCAAGAAGAGCTGATTGGAGGAGTCCGCAAACGTAGCGATAAAGATGATCTGAAGCTTATTGAAGGTATTGGCCCCAAAATTGAATCGCTACTGAATAATGCGGGAATCCATACATTTGAACAGTTAGCACATACAGATCCCAATCGCCTAAGAGAGTTGTTAGATAAAGCAGATCCCAGGTATAGAATCCTTAAACCAAACTCCTGGCCCAATCAAGCTAGATTGGCACATGAAGGAAAGTGGAATGATCTGTATGATTTGCAAGATGAATTACTCGCAGGGAGAATAACCAATTCAGATGATCTAAAGCAAATAGAAGGTATCGGTCCTAAAGTAGAAAATCTACTTCAAGGTGCAGGTATTAATAATATGGATCAACTCGCCGCTACAGATCCGACCAAACTAAGATCTATTTTAGATGGTGGGGGTAATCGGTACCGCTTTATCGACCCCGCTTCCTGGCCTCAGCAAGCTCAACTTGCAAAAGAAGGTAAAGTAAGTGAATTGAATTCTTTACAGGAGCAGCTCTATGCAGGAGCCTTTGTAAATCCTTTCGAAACAGCTGTTCCTGATGATCTAAAAAGAATTGAAGGTATCGGACCTAAGATTGAGAACTTGTTGAACGATGAAGGGATTACTACTTGGGACGATTTGGCAAATACTTCCCCGGAAAAACTTAAAGCTATCCTGGATGCAGCGGGAAACAGATATAAAATGCACGATCCTACCTCCTGGCCAGAGCAAGCTGCATTAGCCAGAGATAGTAAATGGACTGAACTTGATGAGCTTCAAGAAGATCTAATCGGTGGAATAAGAAGAAATCCATTAGCTCAGGCAGCTCCCTTGGCTAAAGATGACCTCAAAAAGATTGAAGGGATAGGCCCCAAAATTGAAGGATTACTCAATACAGCAGGGATTAATACCTGGAAGCAATTATCAGAAACGGATACTAATCGATTGAAGGAAATACTCAAAGCTGCAGGAGATAGATATCGCATTCACGATCCAACGTCATGGCCTGAACAAGCAGGACTTGCTGCAAATGGAAAATGGGAAGAACTTCAACAGTTACAAGATGAATTGATAGGTGGTAAATCCGCTAAATAATGTCAAATGTATACTGTGTGGAAAAAGTTAGATTAATAGTCTGTTTTTCAGTCAAATGTGTATTCAGCAGCTAAGCTCTGGAAGGGCGTGATGGAAATGACATCCAAAGTGTCTTACAATTATAATGCTAACCGCTATATTATAGGTTCACTATAAAAGGCATCTTCAAGCCGAAGATGCCTTTCTTGTACTATTCTTTGAATTTTCCTAGAAGCATTGTATGAATAAAACAATTTCTCTCCTTATGATTTATATGTATTGACGCTGCAAAAAGATAAAAGCAAAATAAAGTCAAGAAAAGTTGAAATTATTATTATCAAAATTGTGAATTACATATACATAACCGTAACTTAGAATACAGCGTACATCAGTAAGCAGTTAGATGCATAAATTGAGCATCTAATATTAAAAAACACAATATTTTTCGTTAAATAGGATTATCATGGAAAGATCGAGATTTGTGCCAACAGCAGTCATTATTTTTATAGGCGTTATTATTTTATTTGCGTTGGGTTCCGGCTCTTTTAAAACTATTGATGCCGGAGAAAAGGGAGTTATTTTCCGTAAATTTGGAGGCGGAGTAGATACAGAAAATGTTTTCAGTCAGGGATTTCACATTATTGCTCCATGGAATACGCTGGTAGCATATAGTGTGAGAATAAAAGAAGTAGATCTCAGTGGAATTGAAGTGTTAGCAAACAATGGTCTTTCTATACAGATTGACTTGACCTTGAGATACAGCCTGAAGGGAGATAAAGTAGCATTATTACACGATCGTATTGGGCAGAATTTTCAAAATTCAATTGTGATACCTGAGATTCGTTCAGCTACGCGTGAAGTGATTGGTAAGTATTCTCCTGAAGAGCTATATTCTGCAAAGAGAGAAATTATCCAGAAAGAGATTAGTGCGAAAACTGAAACAGCATTGAGAGATAAATATATTGTCTTGGATGCTGTAAGAATTCGCAATGTAGCACTTCCCTCTACAATACGTACTGCTATTGAAAGTAAATTACGCCAGGAGCAAGAGTCTCTGGAGTACGATTTCCGTATTGAAAAAGAGAGAAAAGAGGCCGAAAGAAGAAAAATTGAGGCGGAAGGAATCAAAGAATATCAGAATATTGTATCTCAGAGTTTATCTGAGCGATTGCTAAAATGGCAGGGTATTGAAGCAACGAAAGAATTAGCGAATTCCGAAAATGCTAAGGTGGTAGTAGTTGGTAGCGGTGATAATGGCCTACCATTGATACTAGGAGGAAACTAATAGTTCAATGATATTTGAAATAAGCTATTTTATATACCCTTGGGCACTACTACTGATACTGGTAGTGCCCATTTTTTATTATTGGTATATCAAAAAGTTTCTCCATTTTCGGCTACATATCCCTATCACAGACTCCATTTTTATTCAGAACTATAAAAGTAGGGGATGGGAAAGACTTAGAATACTACCCCATATTACTCGTTGGTCTGCTTTTATCTGTATGATTATAGCGCTAGCCAGGCCTGTAATAGTTGACGAGGTAGAAAAAATTGAAGAAGAAGGAAATGATATCATGTTGCTACTAGATGTGAGTGCTAGTATGGAGGAAGAAGATGTAGCACCTAATAGATTGGGCGCTGCTCAATCTTTGATTGAGGATTTTTTGGGTACAAGCAGAAATAATAGATTTGGGTTAATATTATTTTCAGAACAGGCTTTCAGTTATTTCCCTCTCACATGGGATGCTACACTGATAAAAGATGAAATATCGCGTATTTCTACAAGCATACTCCCCAAGGAAGGAACTTCACTAGGTGCAGCCATTGCGTTAAGCATAACTCATTTTCACGACAACCAATCAGAACATCCCATTATTTTGATTCTATCAGATGGTGCTAATAACAGAGGGATCATCTCGCCACTAACTTCGGCAAAATTAGCTACCAGAGCAGGGATTAAAATCTACTTTATATCTATTGGAAAACTGTCTTCAGAACATCAGATAATATCTGGCTCAGAGAAGCTAGCACTGGATTCACTTGCAAGTATTACTGGGGGCAAAACATTCTATTTATCCGATTTACAGGATGAAGAAGCTGTATTTCGGGAAATAGCTCAGGAGGACGTTCATTCTACGTATGAAAATATTTTGAGAACTACGAAGGAGCTATATCCATTATTCATTCAAATTGCGTTGGTTCTATTGATTGTTACTTACCTGTGTATGGTGTTAGGGATAAATAATCCGTTAGAGTATTAAACCTAATCCACTTTTATTCATCTAAAGTATATAACCAAAATATTGGATGTATGCTTTTGCTGAGTGAGAAAATTAGACATTTATATAACAGAGCGGGATTTGGCCCCACCCTTGCAGATTTCCAAAAGATCCAGACATTATCCCAGGCTTTGGAAAATTTTTTCCATGTACCTACACAAATCAAACATCTTCCCAGTCCTTCTAAAGAGATCCCTTCTGGCAGACAATTCAGAAATATGAGCGTAGAAGAACAGGAGGCTGCTAAAAAGATGAACCGGATGAATATGATGGAACTAAATGCTGCATGGATACATCATATGGTAGACACTCCAGATCAATTGAGAGAAAGGATGACATTTTTTTGGCATGACCATTTTGCCTGTTTGTTGAGAAACCCCAGAATAGCCCATATTCAGAATACTACACTAAGAGCGTATGCTTTGGATACATATCCTAATCTCTTACATGCGATTGCTAAGGATCCGGGAATGCTGTTGTTCCTGAATAACCAACAAAATGTCAAAGAACATCCCAATGAAAACTTTGCTCGTGAATTAATGGAATTATTTACGTTAGGTAGAGGATATTATACAGAAAAAGACGTACAGGAAGCAGCAAGGGCATTTACAGGATGGAGTGTAATGCCTGATGGTTCTTTTTTCTTTCGGGCGGGGAAACACGATTATGGTAAGAAGGAATTTTTGGGGAAAAGAGGAAATTTTGACGGAGAGGATATTATCGATTTACTCCTGGAACAACGTCGTACGGCGGAATTCATAACAGAAAAAGTCTATCGTCATTTTGTTCATCATGTACCTGATCAAGAGATGATAAAAATTTGGTCGAAATATTTTTATGAGTCGGGATACAATATCTCTGCCTTGTTGAGAATGATCTTTGATTCAGACCACTTTTATGCAGGAGCGAATAGGGGAAATCGAATCAAATCCCCGGTTGACTATTTGGTAAGTATAATGAGGTTATTGAATATACGTTTTGGATCTTCTGAGGGACCCATTTTGATTCAAAAATTATTAGGCCAGATGTTGTTTTTCCCCCCCAACGTTTCGGGTTGGCCTGAACAACGTGCATGGATTGATAGTAGCTCACTCATCACGAGGTTACATTTACCCAAAGTAATTTTTCAAATGGGGTCTTTGGAAGTGTTACCCAAAGAAGCTTTTGCGGGAAACGAAGACATATTAAAATTTAAAAAATTCAGGCAAAAGCTTGATGTTCAGATAGATTGGTCTGAATTGGAAGCTTACCTGGACTCAATTCCTCCCAATGAGATAGGCACTCGACTCAGTGAATATATTCTTTCAGTTCCTCATTTGTCTCAACCTCCAAAGTTTAGCTCGCGGGAAGATGTACTGAATTACTTGATACTTATTTTGTCTACACCAGAATTTCAATTGTGTTAAAAAAAGAAATATCATGCTACGTAGGGATTTTTTAAAAACTTCTTCACTTGCTTCAGGAGTTGCGCTTATACCTGGATTCCTTAAAGGTTTTAATCATGTTCCATATGTAGAAAATGGAAAAAAGCTGGTTGTAATACAGCTATCAGGAGGAAATGATGGTCTAAATACCTGTATACCCTTTCGAAATGATATCTATTACAAGCAAAGACCATCGTTGGCCATTGAGAAATCCCTAACCCATTCGATCAGCGATGAGATGGGATTACATCCTGCATTGACGAATATGCATCGGTTATTTCATGATGGTTCACTCACAATTATAAACCAAGTAGGTTATCCTAATGCAGAAAGGTCTCATTTTAGGGCGATGGACATTTGGCATACTGCCAGCGATTCAGATGAATATTGGGATACTGGCTGGTTGGGGAGATATTTGGACCATAATTGTCAGGGATGTACAAAACCACACGGAGTTCTTGAAATAGATGACACACTGAGTCTTGCGGTAAAAGGTGAGCATACAAAAGCCTTGGCCGTTAAAGACCCACAACGACTGTATCGGAATGTGCAAGAGAAAAGAATACAGGAGTTATACTATGATTATCATGAAAAAGGCGAGCGATTAGCGTCTGAAGAACTAACATTTTTATACAAAACACTTGCTGAAACAGTAGAATCAGCGGCCTATATACATGATAAGTCTCGTATTTATACCTCAAATGAAAGGTATCCAGTAACTCCTATAGGCAAGCAGATGAAAGTGACGGCAGAGCTTATAAGATCAGGAGTAGAGACCACTGTATTTTATGTATCACTATCTGGTTTTGATACGCATGTTAGACAAAAGTGGCAACACGAGAGACTGCTCACTCAATTGGATCAGGCTATAGCAACTTTCGTGGGCGATATGAAAAAATCTAACATCTGGAAAGATACCCTTATTATGGTCTTTTCCGAATTTGGACGGAGAGTATCTCAAAATGCAAGTCAGGGTACGGATCATGGAAAGGCCAATAATGTATTTCTCATAGGTGGGAATTTGCAGTCAGCAGGTATGTATAATAATATTCCCTCTCTCGATATTCTCGATGATGGAGATATTCCATTTACTGTCGATTTTCGTAGTATTTATGCTACAATTTTGCAGGATTGGTTAGGAGCTGATGATAAGAAAATCCTTCGTAAGAAATACGATAAGCTCCAATTGGTGTAACTATGTAATATATATACATCTTATGATTCATCATTGATGAATTTTGCCATTGTAAGTCGTACATATTCATATTTCTTCTTGACGATATCTCTACGGATATATTTTTCGATCATGAGACTTGCAGCGGGGGCTGCCCATGTACTTCCTCCTCCAGCATTTTCTATGATCACGGCAATGGCTATTTTAGGATCATCCTTTGGTGCAAAGCCAAGGAATACGGAATGATCTTCACCGTGAGGATTTTCTACGGTACCGGTTTTACCACAAACTGAAATTTCTCTATCAATGTAGGCTCGGTAAGCCGTCCCGTTGAGGACTACTTGCTCCATCGCATCTACCACGACATCGTAATGGGAACGCTCAACTTTGTTACTTATTTTCTCGTAATTGATAGGTACCCAATTGCTATCTTCTTCTCCTCTAGTAGCAATGGCAAGATGTGGGCGTCTGTAAAATCCTTTATTGGCAATAATGGCAGCCATATTTGCCATTTGAAGTGGTGTCATCTCTATTTCACCCTGTCCGATCGAATTACTGATAATTGTTAAAGCATTCCATCTATCGTGCCCATACCAACGCTTTTCATCGTCGTACATTTCTGTGCTGGGAAGGTTACCTGCACGTTCATAGGGTAGATCTATTTGAAGTTTATGTCCGATCCCCATGGAGTACATGTAGTCATACCATGTATCAAATGCTTCGTAAATCCCATCATACTTACTGTGGTTCAAAAAATCCATATAAGTAGCAGCGAAATAAGAATTACACGAGTATTTTATCGCATTTTTTAAGCTCAGGGGGTGTGGATGTAATCTACAACCGGGTTTACCTCGATTTCTCCAGAACCCACCACCACAACTATATACGGTTTCGGGTGTGATCACTCCTTCATTTAAGGCAGCAAGTGCCAATGGAAGCTTAAATATAGATCCAGGAGCATATCGACCCATGATAGGACGGTTAAGTAGGGGGTTGTGTTCACCTTTGAGAAGTTTTCTCCAGTTCTTCCTAAAATCTTGGCCGGTGAGATTGCTGGGATTGTATGTAGGAGAACTTATAAAAGCCAGAATTTCTCCGGTAACAGGTTGTATTGCCACGATGCTTCCGCTTTTATTTTGCATGATCTCTTCCCCAAACGCTTGGAGTTCTGTATCAATCCCAACCATGATATCCTTTCCACGCGTGGCGGATTCATCCAACTTCCCATCTGCAAAATTTCCTACTTCTCTCCCGAGGCGATCTTTCAAAATAATCTGAATACCAGGTTTACCCCTTAACAGTGTATCGTAGCTTCTCTCAATCCCTGACTTCCCAATCATATCCCCGATTCTGTAGGTCCCGGGTTCGGCAGAGCGTATATCAGATGAATCTACTTCGCCAATATATCCCATATAATTTGCACCTACCTCATATTCATATTGTCTCTTACTACTCATTGTAAATGATATACCTCCATAATTCCAGGTGAGTTCCTGGAGTCTTGAGTAAGTAGAGGGTTCTATATATTGAGCAAGTACGTATTCACCATATCTGCTTTGTCTGGTAGCAGAGTTTATTTTATTATTTATCTCCTTCGGGGTCAGTTCCAGATACTCGTAAAACAAAGACGTATCGGGTATACTCAATTCACTCGGAATAATCCTCAAATCAAATAAAGGACTGTTTTTTACATAGATCTCTTCATATCTATTGTAAACATTTCCCCTGGGGGGAACAATAATTTTGTAGCTCTTGGTGCGTTTGTCTGCCATACCTCGATACTTTTCGCTGAGTACTTGTATGTCAAACAGCCTGTAAATCAGCACGCAAAATAACAGTACTAAGACAAAAAGGATCATGTGCCCTCTGGATCTATGTGTTTCCATAACTTTCTATCTTTTATAAAACACCAGGCTGATCAAGTAAGTAAATACAAATGTATAAATTGTACTACTGAAAATTTTCAAAATAGTCCAACCAAAATACTTGATTGGATAGGATTCAAGTATAAAGTATGCCAAATGATGTATAAAAATTAATGGTAACAAATATAAGACATACCAAAGATAATCCTGTCTTGAAAGAGAAATTTCATCTAGAGCTCTTGAAAAAGAACTTGTGTTGCTAATCAGAAATAATATGGGTTTTCTAAGACTTCCCGCTAAAAGCGTTGATGAAGCGTGAATTCCCAGTGTAACTGGTGAGGAAAAGATATCTATGATTAACCCACATACAAAGCAGATGACATAATAAACAGAGTTAGGTAGATTAATAGGTAGCATAAATATGAATGCCAAAAAAATAAATGGACTTGCAACGTTAAATAAGTCCAGGTAATTAAAGATGATGACTTGTAAGATCATTAAAGAAAGAGAAATAGCAATATGCTTGGGAAGCTCATTTATCATTCTGTCTCATAGATTAAAGAGGTTTCCAAAGAATCGAGGTAGGATTTATGGACATTTTCGACGACGTAAACATAATTGAGCTTGCGGAAATCCGTGGCTAATTTCAACCTTACTTCGTAAAATCCTTCAGCTGTTTGATTACCCACCGAATCGACGATCCCCACCATATAATCTGGAGGAAACACATAGCTATAACCAGAAGTAACTACCGTATCATTTTTTTGAATGATAATATCACTCGGTAGATATTTCAACATACCATATCGTGTGCTTATTCCTGGCCACTCATATACTCCAACATTTTCTTTATTTAATGTTTTTACACTTACTTTAAAACTTCTATTCAAAGCGCTAAGTGCAACACTATAGTTAGGTGTAGTCTTGATAATTCGTCCCGCAATGCCATTAGATGATAACACACCCATATCTTTTTTGATATTGTGATTGGTTCCTTTGTTCAGGGTAAGGTAATTGTATGCTTTATCCGTTGTATTCCTTATAACCTGACAAGAAATCATTTGGTAGTTTGTGTCTTGAGGAAAATCTGGGTTAAGATTTGTAATAGTGTCTTTTTCTTCTGTACTAAGCTGTTGATCAATAGTTTCAGACAGGAAAAGAATTTGTTCTTTCAAGCGTTGATTTTCAGATAGCAATAGTTGATTTTCTTCTTTAAGACCAAAGAAAGAGATTACTTCGTTGCGTTGTTGAGCAACGGAAATGGACATTTCAAGCAAATTATCCCCTAATGCTACTCGCTGAGCCTTATTGTTTTGTATAATGAGTAAAAGACCAATACCTTCCAGAAACAAGAATAAAAGGGTACTACGATAAGCATATAGGAAAGTAAGTAGCCTGAACATATTCTAATATATTGGTCATTAAAATAGCTGCTAGCTCATGAGATACTTATAATCATTTAATGAATCAAGGCAAATGCCAGTACCTCTGACCACAGCCCTCAAAGGATCTTCTGCTACGTGAATGGGGAGCTTTGTCTTTTCAGCTAGTCTTATATCTAACCCTCGCAATGCCGCCCCACCTCCAGTAAGGTGTATTCCTCTTTCATAGATATCAGCAGAAAGTTCTGGTGGAGTACTCTCTAATGCTTTTAGGATTGCATCTTCAATTTTGGCAATAGATTTGTTAATAGCTTGAGCGATTTCACGATGTGATATGGAGATAGTTTTTGGAATACCTGTCATTAAGTCTTTACCTCTAATCTCGATGGGTTCTGGAGTCTCTTCTAAGTCTGGTAAGGCTGCACCAACTTCAATTTTCAGTCTTTCCGCACTTCTTTCACCTATTAGCATATTGTGCTGTTTTCTCATATAGTCCAGAATATCATCATTAAATTCATCCCCTGCAATTCGTATACTTTGATCTGTGACAATTCCCGACAGGGCAATCACAGCAATCTCAGTAGTTCCCCCCCCGATATCCACAACCATATGTCCGGTAGGTTCTTTGATATTAAGTCCTATACCAATAGCTGCTGCCATTGGCTCCGCTATAAGAAAGACTTCCTTAGCTCCAGCTTGCTCAGCAGAATCCTTTACCGCTCGCTTCTCAACTTCTGTAATCCCACTTGGAATACAAATTACCATCCGATAGCTAGCTGACATCCACTTTCGTCTATTAGGGATCATCTTAATCATTCCTCTAATCATGTACTCTGCAACGGTAAAATCAGCTATTACCCCATCGCGTAGTGGTCGTATCGTTTTGTATTTCTCGTGGGTCTTTTCGTGCATTTGCTGTGCCTCATGGCCCACGGCAATGACTTTTCCTGTCATGCGATCTACTGCTACAATAGAGGGTTGATCTACTACGATCTCTTCGTTGTACATCACTAAGGTATTAGCAGTACCCAAATCTATTGCAATGTCAGTTGTAAAAAAATCAAAAAGCCCCATTAATGTTTAAAGTGACGTATACTGGTAAAAATTAAACACATTTCATTTTTTTCGCAATAATCAATGGTCTCATGATCCCTTTTTGAACCTCCAGGTTCAACAATAACCTGTATTCCATGATCATTTGCCAATGTTACGGAATCTGCAAATGGAAAAAAAGCATCTGATGCCAGAACTGCCCCATTTGTGTCAAAATTGAACGATTTAGCCTTTTGAATGGCTTGTTTGATCGCATCAATACGAGACGTTTGACCTATTCCACTTCCAATTAGCTGCAAATTCTTTACAATAGCAATAGCATTGGATTTCAAATGTTTACAAATCGTATCAGCAAACCAGATATCCTTTAACTCTTCAACCGTGGGTGTTCTCGTGGTCTGATAACTGACCGAATGTACATCCAATTGTACTTGATCTCTTGTCTGTACGAGATGACCGTTCAACACGCTTTTGACCTGAGCTTCCTGGCTTAGTTCACCTGTCCACTTCAATAAAATTCGATTCTTTTTAGATTGCAGTATACTAAGGGCAGAAGGTGTAAAATCTCTAGCTATCAGGACTTCAAAAAATAATTCATCTATAGCTCCAGCAGTGGTTTCATCTACCGTACCATTACATGCCAAAACTCCTCCAAAGGCAGAGACAGGGTCTCCAGCTAGTGCCAGATGCCAGGCTTCGGTAAGATCTTTGCCTATAGCACAACCACAGGGGTTAGTATGCTTAATTACAGCAAATACAGGATCTTCAAATTCTTCTACTAGCCGAAGAGCAGCATCAATATCTACCAAATTATTGTAAGAAAGGGCTTTGCCATGTATTTGCTGAAGAACTTCCTCTAGTTTGCCAAAATACACGCCGATTTGATGTGGGTTTTCTCCATATCGCAATGCATGTCCTTGGGTATACGATATTTTAAGACCTATTTCTGTATCAATTTCCTCATTAAGGTAGTGAAATATTTGGGTATCGTAATGAGAAGATGTATCAAACGCGTATCCTGCGAATTTTTTACGAATTTCCTTTGTAGTACTTCCTTCATGTTCTTGGAGGATCCCTTGTAATTCGCTGTAGTATTTGACAGCAGGGATCACCCATACATCGTTAAAATTCTTTGCTGCAGCCCTTATTAATGCAATACCTCCTATATCAATTTTTTCAATGATATCTTCTTCAATGTCGGTAGATGAGACAGTCTCTTCAAATGGATATAAATCTACAATCACAAGATCTATAGTAGGGATTTGATGTACCTCCATATCCTGAATATCTTCCGCAACTCCTCTTCTAGCCAGTATACCTCCATGAACTTTGGGATGAAGGGTCTTTACTCTGCCTCCAAAAATGGATGGATACCCCGTAAGATCCGCAACTTCCACTACCTCTACATCCTTGGAGCGAATAAATTCAGCGGTTCCTCCTGTTGAGTAAATGGTTACTTGTAATTGTTTTAATAATTCTATAATCGGACCCAGTCCTTCCTTGTGAAATACTGATATCAAAGCGGACTTAATACGGATTTCATCACTCATGTATGCGTATATATAGATTCAATCTAAAATAATTATGCTTAAGAAAGTATTTTTTTACAAACTTTTTCTATTACCTGTGGATAATAATGATATTCCATTTTATGAATTTCATTTGCGAGATCTACGGCAGACCATGTTGGATCAATATCCAGCTTTGCCTGATAAATGAGTGCGCCGTGATCATATATATCATCTACGAGATGTATACTAATCCCACTTTGCTTTTCCCTTGCAGCAATAATAGCTTCGTGTACTTTCATCCCATACATTCCCTTTCCTCCGTATTTTGGTAGTAGAGAAGGATGTATATTGATGATCTGTTTATGAAATGTTTGGACTACCTGTGGTGGAATCTTTTTCAGATACCCAGCTAAGACAATGAGATTGATACGATGCGTTTGTAGGAATTCAACTATATAGTCACCATCACTATACTGAATATTAGATAGTAATATAACTGGAATACGATAATTAGGTGCAAAATTAAAAACGCCTGATTGGGGGTTATTCGTAATGATAAGGGTAACATGGATAAGCTCATTCTCACTAAAATGTCGAATGATGTTTTCAGCATTAGTACCCTTTCCACTTGCAAATATCGCTATCCTAACTTGTGAATTCTTTTTCAATATATTCGTAAACTTGTTAAATCAGATTCTTATTTATATTATATTTCAATATAAATACTCAAATAGTGATGGAATATCACACATCCCAAGTTGTAATCTCAATATGTAATCTACTCTCGCTTTGGAATAGACCAAAGACTAAATTAGGGCGAAATTGCTATGAAATAAGCGATTATTCAAACTTAACGAATCTTTATTTATATCTTAACAAAATTAATACCTTCTCCCTTGAAAAAATCACATTTTATTCTCGTCCTACAGATTTTGTTTCTCATATGTATGTGTGGTGGGGGGTGTAGCCCAAAACATGCACATTGGGTAAAGAAAAATCATCGATATCATTGGTTACAAGAAAGAGAGGGTAAAAATTATTTTACAGGGTTTGTGTTGTATGACCCACTAAAAGAAGAAGTGATTTATGAGTATAATGGAGATAAATATTTTACACCTGCTTCTAATACCAAAATATTTACTTTTTATACAGCTCATCGCTTGTTAGGAGATTCTATTCCTTCATTCAAATATTTAGCAAGAGGAGATACGCTATTTATCAGTGGGCTAGGAGATCCCACACTTTTTCATCCCGAGTTTGACAACACAAGGTTAATACGTTTCCTCTCTCAAGAATACGATTGTATAAGCATTCTTCCACAGGTTGTAGAAGACAAACCTTATGGGCCAGGATGGTCTTGGGATGATTTTAATTATAGTTATCAACGTGCAAGGAGTGATTTTCCACTATATGGAAATGCAATTCGGTTTATAAGAGATACTATTACATCAAAATGGCAGAGTTTACCTATTCTACCCAAAGAAGCAGTGCGATATAAGCATTTCGATTCTACTGAAAATTTTCGATCAGTAATGCGTATAGGCGAGTCAAATATATTTGAACTCCCTATTCATTACCCCGAAATGCCAGAACAGCAGGATGTACCCTTCATACCCAGTATGCATTATTTGGCGAAATTACTGGGTGATACCTTGGGTTTGAAAGTAATTTTCCAATCCAGTCCTTTGGCTTCATCAAGCACATGGAAGACATTTAATAGCCAGGCTGCTGATACGGTTTTGAGAAAAATGATGCAGGAAAGTGATAATTTTCTGGCTGAACAGTTGCTTTGGATCAGCTCGGCACAAAAATACGATACACTCAGCAGCAGAAAGATTATACATTATGTTCTGGACACACTGCTGGTGGATATTCCCCAGCGCCCCCAATGGGTAGACGGATCTGGATTGTCCAGATACAATCTTATGACACCTTTGTCAGTAGTGTATGTACTTACACAATTATATAGAGAAATAGATCTGGATTCATTACTGGGTACCCTGGCTGCAGGAGGAGTCAGTGGTACTATTGAAAATTGGTATGCGGGAGAGGAAAAGCCTTTTGTTTTTGCAAAGACGGGTACGTTAAGTAATAATCATAATTTAAGTGGTTTTCTGTTAACAAAAAAAGGTAAAATATTGATATTCAGTTTTATGCACAATCATTATGTTTCATCTGTTTCACCTGTAAAACAAGAAATGGAACACATGTTACTCGAATTGTATAATAAATTCTGAAGTGACCGGATATTTGCTAATTTTATCAGCGTGATCAGAAATTTAACCTATATATATGAAAATCGGGCTTGCTGCAGATCATGCTGGATTTGATCTGAAAAATATAGTGAAAGAATACTTGACTGCTGAAGGCTGGGATGTTGAAGATTTTGGAGCACATGTATATGATAAAAATGATGATTATCCAGACTGTATTGCGCCACTTGCACTAGCGGTTCGGGAAGGTAAGGTGGATAGAGGAATTGCAGTATGCGGGAGTGGGGTAGGGGCCTCTATTGTCATAAATAAGGTTCCTGGCGTAAGAGGAGCCTTGATTACAGATACCTATTCTGCACATCAAGGTGTAGAACACGATGATATGAATGTGCTCTGTATTGGTGCCAGAGTAACTGGAGAGGCTTTAGGGTTGGAATTAGTACGAGCATTTTTAAATGCACAGTTTACTAATGAGGAACGACATGTGCGCAGATTACACAAACTCATCAAACTCGAACAAACATACACTCAGCATTAATACTATGAATAAAACCAAATGTGATATAGGTGTTATTGGTATGGGAGTGATGGGATATAGCTTATTGATGAATCTGGCTGATCATAAGTTTACCGTCGCTGGACTAGATACAGATCGTAATAAAATTGAAAGCTTCAATGAAGAACATGCCCATTCAGATATAACATTTTTTGCCAATACTGTTGACTTTGTTCAACAACTTAGTACACCGAGAAAGTTATTGCTCATGGTACCCGCAGGAAAACCCGTAGATGCTGTAATAGACTCCATTAGTCCATACTTGAGTAAGGGAGACATTATCATGGATGGGGGTAATTCTCATTTTGAAGAGACCAATCGGAGGTTCCAACATTTAACCGAAAGAGGGATTCACTATTGGGGAGTAGGAGTATCCGGGGGACAGGAAGGTGCCAGATTTGGGCCGAGTATCATGCCAGGTGGAGATCGCGAGGTTTATCATGAAATAAGTCCCTACCTGGAGGCTATCTCAGCTAAGGTTGATGGTGAGCCTTGTGTAGCATACCTGGGCAGTCGTTCTGCAGGACATTACGTAAAAATGGTTCATAATGGAATCGAGTACGGACTTATGCAAGTACTGGCTGAGTCTTATGATTTATTACATCGTGGATTGAGCCTGGAAAACGATGAGATAGCCTCGATATATGCGACCTGGAACAAAGGAAGGTTAAATTCTTTTCTAGTAGAAATCACAGGGAATATTTTCCTTCAGAAAGATGAGAAAGATGATGCGAGATATTTGATTGACCAGATTTTAGATCAGGCTAAACAAAAGGGTACAGGTAAATGGACTTCTCAGAGTGCGTTAGATCTTGGGATACCGATACCTAATATAGATGTAGCTGTAATGATGAGGTATGTATCTGCTCATAAGGATCTTCGTGTAAAAGCTGAAAAGTTACTTCCCTATCCCAAGAGTAAACTGGATAAAAATGATAAAAGGCGTGCGGTTGATTTATTAGAAGAAGCTGTGTACGCTGCTTTTCTCATTACCTATGCTCAGGGGTTTCACTTATTGAAATCTGCTTCAGATGAATTTGATTATGGACTTGAGCTAAGAGAGATAGCGAAAATTTGGCGCGGCGGTTGTATTATTCGTGCTGAGTTGCTCAACGATATAATGAATGTATATGATTCCACGCCTGGTATCGAGCATCTATTGATTTCTTCTGAATTTCTCCGCCCATCTCAGCAAGCTCGAGGGGGATTATCCGAGGCCATTCGAATTGGAGTATTTAATCAGCTTCCTGTAGCTGCTTTTTCTGCTGCGCTAGGCTATTTGGACGCTATTTTTAGTGAGAGACTTCCTGCCAATCTCATTCAGGCACAGCGCGATTATTTTGGTGCTCATACTTATCAACGTATTGATATCCCAGGAACTTTTCACACACAGTGGTATGAAACTGAACAATAAGAACGCAGGACCCACAATCATGCTTATTTTTGGAGGAAGTGGGGATCTTGCTTATAGAAAACTGGCACCTGCTTTATACAATTTGTATTTAGGAGGGTGGTTACCAGAAAAATTTGTTATGATAGGCAATGGGCGTACGGAAATGTCAGACGATGAATATAGGGATTCGTTGAAAGAAGGGATCGAAAAATATTCCCGAAATCCGTTAGATGATTCTATTTGGAGCGAATTCGCAAAGTGCATCAGGTACCTATGTGGAGATTTGAACGATGACAATCTTTATCGTCAGATTGATGAACAATTGTGTCAAATAGAAATGGACTGGAAAGTGGAAGTCCAGCGTTTATTTTACCTTTCAGTAGCACCTAGATTTATAGAACCGATTGCTAAGAAGCTCGGGAAGTTTCAGGTTTGTGCAGATATCGACAAATCGAGATTAGTAATTGAAAAACCTTTTGGGTACGATCTGGAAAGTGCACGTGATCTCAATCAAATGCTGTTGGATATTTTCCAGGAATCACAGTTGTATCGTATTGATCATTATCTGGGCAAAGAACCTGTTCAAAATTTATTAGCCTTTCGTTTTGCCAATACCTTATTTGAACCGCTCTGGAATAGGCAACAGATAGACCATATAGAAATCACGGTTGCTGAAGATATGGGTATAGGTAGTAGAGGGGGATATTACGATCAATCAGGAGCACTGAAGGACATGGTTCAAAACCATCTGTTCCAACTGCTGTGTATGGTAGCTATGGAACCGCCATTAAATTTTGATGAAAACGAAATCCGAGATAAAAAAATAGAAGTCTTAAAAGCTGTCAGGCCTTATACAGAAGAATCGGTCATTGAAAATGTGATCAGAGGTCAGTATACTGAAGGAATGGCAAAAGGGGAAATGGTTAAAGGCTATTTACAAGAAAATGATATCCCTCAAGATTCAAATACAGAATCTTTTGTGGCTATGAAAATGAACATTGATAACTGGCGATGGCAAGGGGTTCCATTTTATTTACGTACTGGTAAGAGAATGCCTAAAAAACAGAGTTATATCTCAATACAGTTCTCCCCAATCCCTCATCGGGCATTCTCTGATAAGGATGGAAACGCACTTCAGCCCAATCGGTTATTAATTCATATTCAACCGGAGTCTGATATTCGTCTCCTTTTTTATGCGAAACAACCTGGATTAAGTTTAAATTTAAATCCTGTCGATATGCGGTTTGATTATCAGCGTAATTTTGAGGCACCTACTCCAGAAGCATACG
>CAZZEC010000128.1:0-17780 GCA_964652565.1 uncultured Bacteroidia bacterium | reverse complement strand
AGAGCAACTGCCTTCTAAGCAGTAGGTTCCAGGTTCGAGTCCTGGTGGGATCACTCAAAAACGGCCCTCACGCTACGTGAGGGCCGTTTTTTTAAATGGGATACTAACCGGGGTACGATTTTGAGTAATTTTTAGTAAATGTTTGATCGTTACAGATATTGGGAACTTTTTATATCTTGTAGTTGCTATGAGGATCATATCCATCAATGCACTAAGAACTTACTGGATAAAGAATAAACAATCTGAACAGGCTCTTAAAGCATGGAAACATCCTCAAAATTGAAATAGAAGTTTCGACATATATCAATGATCAATTCCATAAGAATCGTCTTCAATACAAGAGGAACCTCGTATCATTTATGGGTCATTTCAATGAGAGTGGAGCTGCTACTTTAGCAGAAGTCGTTCAATTATTTGATTTAAAAACGATACAAACGAAACACTCAATCAACATGATTCTCTGCCAGAAAAAGCAATTGAGATGAAATCCATTCTGGCAGATTATCTACAATCATTCGACAATCGACCTTATGCCGAATTCACACACTAAAAAGACAAGACCTGTTAGATTCTCAACACTTAACAAGTCTATCCTGACCGTTTGCCTATGCTTGCTTACACTCTTGAGTTGCAAAGCACAAAAGCCATTATATCCCAGCTACAAAGGTCTGGTCATGTGTGGCTATCAGGGGTGGTTCAGGGCACCGGATGATCCAGGACAAACGGGCGAATGGTGGCATTTTGGAAGGCAAGGCAGATTTGATCCAAACCACATCACCATTGATCTATGGCCCGATATGTCGGAGTATGAAACGACTTATCCCACCGACTTCATCCATGTAGATAGCAGTTCGGCGCATATCTTCAGTTCCCTGGACAAAAGCACGGCTGACCTACATTTCAAATGGATGCAGGAATACGGAATTGATGGTGTGTTCATGCAGCGATTCTACTACTATGTGAGGGATCAGAAGGTCCATGGCAGGCTCAACAAGATGGTCATCTCCAATGCCCTGGAAGCAGCAGACAAATACGACCGGGCAATCGCCATCATGTATGACCTGTCTGGATTGGCCAAAGACGCTGACAATCTTGATGATGTGATTGAGGATTGGAAATCTCTCGTGGACGAACTGGAGCTTTTTTCCCCTACATACAAAGACAACTATCTTCATCATAACGGCAAACCCCTTGTAGCAATATGGGGCCTGGGATTCAATGGCCGCCCTTATGATATCACAACAATCCAAATTGACAAATTTATCGACTTTCTAAAACATGATCCAACATATGGCGGCATGTCGATCATGATCGGTGTGCCGACCTACTTTCGGACCCTTGATCGAGATTGCACCTCCAATCCATTTCTGCATGACCTGATCAAGCAAGTAGACATCGTACAACCCTGGCATGTGGGGAGATTCTCGATGAAAACGGTAGAGAATCCCCAAATCTACACCCAACAGATCAAAGCTGATGTCGAGTGGTGCAGGGAAATCGGGGTAGATTATGTACCAACGGTCTATCCAGGATTTAGTTGGTACAATTTACAGAAAGACAATCCAAGCAAAAGTGCTAAACTCAACTCAATCCCCAGATACAAAGGCAGATTTTTGCAAACACAAATCGACAACTCCCTGGAGGCAGGAGCTGAAATGCTCTATGTGGCTATGTTTGATGAAATTGACGAGGGAACCGCCATATTTAAGTGTACCAATACCCCCCCTATCAATGGAACGTTTATAGATTATGAAGGCCTTCCATCAGATTTCTATTTGAGGCTGGTAGGAGACGTAGCCAAAAAACTGAAAGAATTAAAATAGCTGCTTAATAAATTTGAAGATGAACTACATAATGAAACAAGCAAGTAGGACCAACATCCTACTAATTGTCCTGCTATCTGCCCTTAGCCTGACCTATGCTCAGGACAAACCCAATATCATCCTCATCCTTGCGGATGATTTTGGATACGGAAGTGTTAATGCCTATGGTGCAGATGAGGAACTGGTCCGTACCCCACATATCAATACTCTGGCAGAGGAAGGCATGAAATTTCTGGATGCCAGCACGCCCGCATCTATCTGTACCCCCACGCGATACGGTCTTCTGACAGGTAGATATCCATGGAGATCCAGCCTTAAGTATGGGGTTAGCAATGTCAAAGATCCTTTGCTGATTGATCCTGAGAGAAGTACCCTGGGAGATTTGTTACAATCACAGGGCTACCATACGGCAGCTGTCGGAAAGTGGCATTTGGGATATGGAGAAGACAAACCCGATTGGACCGGGATATTGGCTCCCGGGCCACTGGAACTGGGCTTCGACTACCATTTCGGCGTCCCTCAAAATCACGATGACCTACTGGGCATTTATGTGGAAAACCACGGAATTTATGGACTTCGGACCAAAAAGCAACATCTCTATTCCAGAAGCTTCTATGGAAAGCGCTATGAGGGCTTTGATGCACCTCAACGAGTCAATATAGAAGTAATGCAAGACCTGACAGAGAAGTCTATCGACTGGATCAAGCAACAAGATGCAGACACCCCCTTCTTTCTATACTTTGCACCCATCGCTGTCCATCATCCCATTACTCCCTCTAACTTTATGCGAGGAATGAGTGGAATGGGGCCTTATGGAGATTTTATTCAGGACCTGGATTGGAGCGTTGGGAAATTAGTTGAAACACTCGAATACATGGGCTTGAGAGAAAACACCCTCATCATTTTTACCAGTGACAATGGAGGAGAAATCCCCAGGGCCAAGGATGCACCAGAATCCATCGCCATCTCTTATGGATTTACCCCCAACGGTGGGTTGAAAGGGGACAAACATACCATCTGGGAAGGAGGAACCCGTGTGCCCTTCATCCTGAATTGGCCAGGGAAAGTTCCCGCAGGCAGTACTAATTCCAATATGGTGAATCTCGTGGATATCTATGCAACCCTCTCTGAGCTGCTGACCGGAGAAAGTCCCGATCAGACAGCCGAGGACAGTTATAGCTTTTATGCCACCATACAAGGAGATGAAAGTTCCCCCACTAGAGAACACATGATTACAGCAGATAAAAACGGCATGCATGCCATTCGGATCGGAGACTGGAAGTACATCGATGATACCGCTCACCCAAGTTTGCAAAAGGAAAAACCGAAAGAAGCGGCGAGTTTTGTCCCTAAGCTGTACAATCTGAAGGACGATCCAAAAGAATCAACGAATCTCTATGATCAAAACCCAAATATTGTTCAACAATTGAAACAAAAACTGGAACAAATCAGAGGAAAATCATTTTAATCAATCAGACCTGGGCATATCGTATTACATATAATGCGGACTTAAATTTTTTATTATCATTGGTATCGGATATAGGAATAGAAGCATAGCAATTGCGTTATTAATAGTTAATTAATGATTCGTTAATTTTTTTTTAGTATCAAATTAATGTGCTTACACGTAGATATAGATGCTTTTATCTTAGTACTTAGAGACAGAGTGTATCTGAAAAGTAACCTATTCATATTTCTCATGTCTCAATAACAAAAGCTTAATACTCGATAGACTTGAAGCGTACTTTTCATACAAGTTCGGAAGATCGTACTTGGTCAATTGTTTATATAGTACTACTTACCTTAGGATTGGTCATATACCTATTTCCCATATTGACTTGTAAATATTTTCTTACGGTAGATGGACCTGCACACGTATACAATTCGCGTCTATTAAAAGACTGGATACTGGGTGAACACCTCGATTTTTATCAAAAATTCTATTTTGACCACTTTAAGCCAGATCCCAATTGGATGGACCATGCATTGCTGAGTTCGCTTATGGTAGTATTTCCGTCCAATATTGCTGAAAAAATATTGTTGACAGTCTATGTGCTAGGTTTTGGAGTAGGTATCCTTTCATTAATATATCACATCAACCGAGAGAACATTTTCCTTGTATTCTTAGGCCTTCCTTTTATATACCATTTCACGTTTTTTAATGGTTTTTGGAATAGTTCTCTCAGCCTAGTATTAGGAATTTGGGTAATTGTATGGTGGAATTTCCATTATCGTAAATTTACAGCATCCTCAGTAATTACGGGGTTAGTATTAATAACTCCACTGTATTTCACACATCTTTTGGGGTTAGGTATGGCGTTGATGGTAATGGGAGGAACATGGCTGATGGAGTACGTTGCAAACCTACAGCAGAAAAATATGAATGCCCGTCAGCTACTATTTAAGCGTTTGATGTTAGCAGTTGTGGTTGCTCTACCTGCTGTTATGTTAGTGGCTAATTTTATATACACCAAAGGTTTAAATCAGATACAAAGTAGTGTTAACCCAAAAATCCTCTTCGATCAATATGTTATTTTAACAGGCTTAAAAAGTATTGGAGCAGAGCCATATGAAACAGTGTTTGTGAAAATAATTGCATTTACTTTCCATCTACTGCTAGTCTGGGGAATCATCGTAAAAGTCAAAACCCGCGCTATTAGCAAATACGACGGATTCCTGTTAGCTTTTATTATCATACTTTATTTCTATCTCAATCTTCCCGAGGCTATTGTAGGAGGAAGTGTACTGATCAAAAGAGTCCAGATTGTACCCTATGTATTATTAATAGGCTGGCTTGCACAATTTACATTTCCTCAAGTAATACGCAAAGGGTTTGCTATTCTCTTGTTTATTGTCTCAGTAGGGCTTGTGGTAAGTAGAATGCCTGCTCACCATCGAAATAATCAAGGTGTAAAAGAATACTTGTCCGTATTACCCTATATTGAACCTGAAAGTACCGTGTTGCCATTGAGTTACAATCATAATGGGCTGGATGAAGATACATCTGTACTTTCAAAAATGTGGCTCTTCATGCACGCGGGGGATTATCTGGGAGCAGAAAAGCCATTGGTTCTGTTAAGCAATTATGAAGCAAGTTCAGGTGCTTTCCCATTGATTTATCATTACAATCAAAATCCTTTTATATTAATAGGTAAAAACGAAGGTATTGAGTTTCAGCCTCCCAGCGTTGACTTAACAAGATTTCAACGTGAGACTGGATATCCGATAGATTATGTTGTAACATGGTGTAGAAACCTCACAGATCAGACTCATCCCTATTGGATAGATGCTGATCAGCAACTCAAAGAGCATTACGATCTCATATATACCTCACAAAGAGGAAGAGTGGAGCTTTTCCGATTGAAAGAGTAAGGTTCCAATATAGCGCCCACATCAATTTTTATAAAATTATCTTAATAGATCCTCATCTAGCAGCTAAGAAAATGGAACAAAAAGTATCAACTAAGGATGAGAACGAGAGTTAATTTTATTCTGGCAACTTTTTTAGCCATCCCATACATTTGTGAAATAAATCAGGTTTAACAAACATCATTGGGCAACCCCCAGGTATGACATCCAAGCCTAACTCTTTGGCTGTTTCAATTGCTTTTGGATGGTAGCTACCTGGTCCTATGCCAGTATGGATCCATATTTGGGTAATACCCTGTTCAGCACAATCTCTTATAGCTTGTTCAGTAGTACTGGATGGGGTACAAATTACTGCCCCCTGTACAGGCTCAGGAATAGATTTGACATCAGGAAAACAGGGAACATCATTGATGTGATCAGCCTTTGGATTGACAGCAAAAACTTGATAATCATTATCTTTTAGCTTTTTATAGATAGAATTGGCAGGCTGATCTCCATGACTTGAATATCCCAGAATTGCAATACTTCTTAATTTAAGAAAGGCATCTATGTTTGGCTTATAAACTGCATTCATAATGAATTGTATTTATTCATTGTTTTAAAATGAATACTCCAGCGTAATCTAAAAATGACATTACGCATGTAGGAAATTGATTTTTTATATTTGCAGTATGGGCCGCAACAAAAAAATCATTCTTACCTTGTTCCCTCATACCCTAACAGCTTCCTTACTACCATAATTTGTCCCAGGTGTTCAAAGTTGTGCGTAAGTCCCAGGTGTCCTAGAAACCAAAACTTGTTTTTGGTCTGATAATACGATTCTACCCAAAGTGCATTTTTGTGAAGAACTCCTTCTTCGACCATTACCTGATGTAGGTAATCTTTATCAAACTTAGTATCGAGCTCGATGTGATCCAATTGACTAAATACTTTTAAGGTTTGCACCCCTACCTCCTCGTGATACGATTTCAGTGCGGGTATATCGATGGTATCACTCAACGCTTGTACCTCTTCCGAAGTCATACCCGTACCAAAATGACGAATAGATATATTCAGACGATTCATGTAATCACCCTGATCAAATACTTGCTGACCATCTGTGATCAGTCGATTCATCCCTACGTCCTCTGCACGAGCCATATGCCAGATATTCCAGGCTATAGAATTCATTCCGTAAGGCATTTTTCGCAGCTCGGATTCTTCCATTTTGTCATACACACTGCCCTGGATGTTGCGCCGGATTCCGTGATATCTTTGTAAAAGGAGTTGTTCAAGTGTATGAGTTGGCATGGAGTCTTTCTTTTTATAGGTGAAAAATGGTAAAGAGCCCAATGTAAGAATTCCATTTTTTATAATATGTCTTCGCTTCATATGATAGTCGCAATTAGTTAGATGAAAGGATAACAGTTATAGCTAATTAACTCAGATTATGTTAATTAAAGAAGCAGAATAAATGTCAATGAACCATCAATAAACTGCCTGAAAAGTACCCATGAACATCAAAATTTAATAAAAAATGGTTTCAACTAGATAAATAACTCATTTGTGACGTTTCCCTGCACTTCTTATCCCCAATCCATGCGTAATTTGCTGGAAAAATCCTTTGGGGTAGGTTTCTACACCGGGAAAACCTAGTCTGATGTCTTTCCCTTCATGAGGTACATAATCTGTATGGAACATGTAGTCCCATATCGCTAAGGTAATACCATAATTGACTCCGTACTTTCGATCTTTGGGTAGATCATATGCATGATGCCAGATATGCATTTCTGGACTATTGAATATAAATTTCATGTATGGTCCCACCAACCTGGAACCGAGCCAGGCCACACCCAATGTTATCGATACAGTTAGGATGAAAGAGAAATCCCCATAATAGTTCATGGTCAGTAAAGTGATTATTCCTATGAGAATACCTGCTGTATAGGTTCCACTAACATGAAGGTTGGAATGGTTATAGTGTCCCCATGCTAGGGTAAAAATGTGAATAAAAAAAAAGTCATACAGCCCAATTCCCAATAGTGCAAGAGGAATATATTCGAGAGACCTGTATACAACATTTTCCATCCAGTGATACCTAAGATGGGCAGCAAATCCCATTTCTTCTACACTGTGATGCACCTTGTGGAATTCCCATAGTTGAGGAGAGGAATGAAGTAGGCGGTGCACCCACCATTGGATGAAGTCTCTTACGATAAACCCTGTCAATAAAACTGCCCACAGTGGCCAGTGCTGTAATGGATTGGACGCTTGTAAGTCAAATCCGGTTGTATACAGGATGAAATCGTTAAACTGGTCAACAAAGAAGTTGGATGCTGCATTGTAAATGATGAGCGAGAAGAGAAAAAAGTTAAAGAACATATAAAAAAAATCCAGCCAGAAATCTTTCCTAAAACGCGCTTGATCAGCCCTCCAGGGACGAATGAGTTCAAGTATGAAAAATAACAACGATACTCCTATAAGCATCCAAAAATAGTTTTTCCATACAGGACTGGTCTGAAAACTTATTTCTTTCCAGAAATAATCGAAATAATAATACCCATCTAGAAATGATTGCCAATATTTTTCCATTCATTCGCTGTTGATTTCATGTAAATATATTATAATATTTTAAACTATGGTTAACGCGAGTGTTTCTATTCCTCCTATTCAATATGATCTTTAAACTTTCGCACTTAATATAACAAAAGTTAATCCTCTGATAGTGACGAAATATCTATTATTAAGGTAAGAGCTTACATAAAATAGCTAATAGGAACCCCTCTTATCTTAGATATTTGATGGATTACGATTCTCCCTTGCTTGGATCATCATCTCACGGTGTAACATCTGACGGTCCACATTTGCACAATATGGCCTCTCCACGAGAATGGGCAGAAGCAATGATAGGTCTGGAGAATGATTTTAGTACAGGTCCTTTTCAATTAAATAAAAGAATAGAAGCTGGATATACCTATCTAGGGCAGTTTATCGCACATGATATTACCTTCTTTGAGAAATTATTACTAAAACTCCCTCCTCGCCTGGATTTACATATTTTGTATGGATTAGGGCCTCAAAGATCAGGGCACCTATATCAATTTTCTCACAATAATATACATGAAGCAGATGACCCATTTACAGGTGCTAAAATGGCCATATGGTCAGGGAAGGATAAGAAAGAGCATCCATTACAAGACGTTTATCGATTAGAAAATGGAGTGCCCGTAATTGGAGATACCAGAAATGATCAAAATTTTATCATCTCTCAATTACACGTCAAGTTTTTGGGGTTTCACAATGCATGTGCTGAGATCGTATTTAAGCATTTCCATGAGAGGTTAACCAGGATACAATTGTTTCAAAAGACTCAATCACTTGTGATATTAATCTATCACCTTGTCATTATTCACGATTATTTACCCAAACTAGTAGGAAAATTACTTATCGAAGAGTTGTTACAAATCCATCCTGCGAATCCTACACAACAATTCAAACTCTTTCATTTCGAATCTACTTACCCAATGTTAATGGAAGAATTCTCTGAAGCAGCTTTTAGGGTAGGGCATTGCCAGGTGAGAAATTTTTATACACTAACACGTCATAGGGATCATCAGAATGTTCATTTATTTCCACGGGGTCATCAGAGGTTGGATTTGCTAGGCGGTAAAAGAGATTTGAATAGAAATATTGAGTGGGAATTATTTTTTAAAGTACCATTTCATTCCGATCAAAAAGCACAGTTGAGTATGAAGCTAGATTCAAAGATAGCCTTACAACTACATAAACTTCCTTTTTGGGATGCTAGAGATCAAAATTTAGTCATAAAAGATATTGAAAAGAGTGCTCACCTCACTATAAATAATACCCAATTAAGAACGCGTCTGGGAGAAACCATTACCGGATTGGATAGGGATACTTTACCTGATGAAGTAAAACCTTTGATCGCACAGGAGATGAAACTGGATGACTTACCTCTATGGTTGTACATTCTCCTTGAGGCTGCTCAAAACGGAGGTGAGTATCTTGGAGTGGTTGGGGGTAGGATCATAGCCGAGCAAATTCTAGCTATCATTTTCTCAAGTCATACTTCTCATATCACCCATCAACTCAAATTCTGGGATGAATTCTCTATTGTAGATATTCTATATCCTTCACGATGTGATTCTCAAAAGATTACCGATCTATTAATAAAAATTGAACAAAATGCCTGAAATTACACGACTTTACACCGGAACTGAAACAAGACCCATAACTGAACAACAGTTAAGCGACTACAGAGCAGAAAATGAAAATGCTTCAATCAGGGAATCTATTGCTGATAAACCCGAATACAACGGAAGAGGCCCTTCTTTTTTCTTTAGCAGAAAATGTGTCTATGAATTTTTAGGATTTAGTGCTACAGTAGACACAGAACTTGATGTTAAAGGGATCGGGTTAATTTGTGCGAAGAATGATGCAGGAACGTTTGTTGTATATGCATATCCAGCAGACGAAAAGGGCGACCCTGTAGCCGAAAACGGCACTGTGAAGATTATTGAAAATGGTACTTCTACAATTGGTGGCCCTTATATTAGCCAACAAACTGCTACGGAACATTATAATAATTTCAATTCAGAAGCAAATGAGAATCTAAAAGTATTAACATCTGATTTTATTTATCTTGAAGGTCAGTTGTTAGATTTACTAGGACACATAGATTCTTCTACAACAAATATTAGTCTCGCTTTTATCATAGCTCCTTATGAAGAAGACGAAGGGAATAAGTATTTCAGTCTGGGGGTATCGCTTAACAGCGCAACCTTCGCCAGCGACAACTGTCCTCCGAGATGTTATGGAGGTCTTACAAATAAAATGCACGAATAAAAGGGCATTTTATACAAATTTGAGGATCATTACGCTTACAATTGTATGTATATACAATTTGTGGAATCCTTTATTATTTGCTCAAGAAAAGGAACTAACGTTTCACCATATCACTCCCAAACAGGGACTAAGTCAAACTATCAATGCCTACATCTTACATGATTCGTATGGATTTGTGTGGATATCTTCTATTGATGGATTAAATCGATTTGATGGCAGCAAGATCAGAACCTATAGGGAAATTCCCGGTGATTCTACGAGTCTAAAAGGGAAAAATATCTATAGCGATATGTTCGAAGATGGAAATGGAAATATTTGGTTTACTACTGAATATGGACTCCATTGTTATCTTCGATCAACGGATAAGTTTAGAAGAATAACCATTATAGACGAAAGTAATAAGCCTGTATCCGGTGGGTATAAGCTCATCCATTTTGAGCGGAATAAGCTCTGGATCAAAAGTCCAGAAAAAGTTTATATATATGATATTGTTACTGGGGCCACTCAGGAGAAAGATAAGATATTAGGTATTGAGGGAAAGGTATTCTCTTTTTCGCGGTCATCTCCAGATCATATTCTTATTACTCACCAACAAGGGCGAGCTAATGGTATTTGGATCAATACTTTCGATTCCCAGGGAAAACTCAAGCGCTCAGAAGAGCATCTTAATGGCCAAGATGGAGAACCTCTGTTAAAGGTATATGACGTTTGGGCAACTTCAACTCAGACATATTGGATTGCAGCACGTGGAGGTTTGTTCTATCTCGATACTAAACAACATCAGGTAATTCCTATTACCCTGGAAGCTGACAAGAAGCTTCAAGCGTGTAAGTCAATTGCACCATTAAATGATAGTATGGCTTACGTTTCGTCCGATCAGGGAATTTTATTGTTACACACACCTTCGAAGCGCATTATTCAACAGATCACACACGACCCTTTCGACCCTTTTAGTCTCAGCAAGAATGAAACGTATAACTTGTATTTGGACCACCAACATAATTTATGGGTATCTATATGGGGTAGAGGGATTGATTATGCAAATATTGATAAACCCAAATTTGAAACCCTCACCATTTATCAAAATTGCGGAAAGGACCCTGGGGCTGTTTTTGAACCTGGAAGCCTACTTGAAGATTCACGGGGAAGAATCTGGATCGGAAGTAATATTGATGGGTTACAAGTTCTTGATAAAGAGTATAAACCTATCAGTGAATTGTGTGATAATAATTTAGTTGTAAAACAACTTTTTCAGGATATTGAAGGAAATATTTGGGTGAATACCTGGGATTTACTATTACGGATCTATGATTCAGAAGGAAATATAAGACAAACTATCTCACTCAATGAATTTACCAACAATTCCATAGGTGAACTCTATCAGTTGAATGATGGGAGGATGTTGCTTACGGGATATACAAAGAAAGGTATATATGAGATTTCTCAAAATGAGGAGGGATTGTATGTGATCGACAGTCTTACACATCCTGAAATCCCTTCTTTGCATTTTGATCGGATGTATCAGACAAAGCGTGGGAATGTTCTGATTTCTGATAATAGAAATACGTGTTCAATCTTTCAATATAAAGCACCCAATTTTGCTTTGGATACAACGATTCACATACTGGGAGAGATAAAATGTTATTATGAAGATAATGAGGGAATGATATGGATAGGTACTACTAGTGGATTGTTAAGTTTGAATCAAGACAACTATCAGTATCAATTATGGAATGAAGAAGACGGGCTGAAAAGTCCATATGTGTATGGTATCCTTCATGACGATCAACAAAGGCTATGGTTGAGTACGAATACAGGCATATTTTCATATCACACACGTGATTCTATATTTAGACAATATACTCTGTCTGACGGACTACAGGGTTTTGAATACAATTCTCTTTCCTATTTGAAGACCAAAGCCAATTCTTTTTGGTTTGGAGGAGTTAACAGCTACAATATTTTTTATCCAGATAATATTCAAGATTTAACTTATGAATCCAAGGTCAATATTACAGCGTTTGAGGTTAATGATAAACCCTTTGTATCGGAAAAGAATATTAATCTCCTGGATACTATGGTTTTGACATATGATCAAAATACCTTTTCTCTGGAAGTAGTAAGTGTAGATTACAGTGATCCTGTATCTAATAAGATACGGTATAAATTGTCATACGCAAACGGTAAATACTTTGATCGTGAATGGATAGAAATCTCTAACCAAGAAGCGGAAGTTAGATATGCACAACTTCGGCCAGGAAACTATATGCTACACATACAAGGTTCAAATTCTGATAATAAGTGGAATAATAGTATTCGTTCATTACATATACAGATTCTACCCCCATTTTGGATGGAAGTCTGGTTTATGTTACTGTGTATTCTCATTTTGGTAGCATTTGTGATGCTTGGAATAAGGATTTATGTCAAGAACAAATTGAGAGTAAAGAATTTGCAGATTAGGGAGCAACGAATTGAAATGGATCGGCAAAAAACCCTAGAAAAGGAAAGAAAGAGAATAGCGCGTGATATGCATGATGATCTGGGTACAGGACTTACTCAAATCAAGCATACGATTGTAAGAGTTAAAAAAGAACCTATAGAAGATCAGGTAGGATTCTATCTTCATCTAATGGAAGAATACGCTTCAGATTTGATTGAAAATATGAGGGGTATTATCTGGGCGATGGATGAAGGGGACAGTTCATTAGAGGAATTATTGGCATATATTAGAAGATTTGTAACAGAATTATTAGATTCAGAAGGAATTGAATATGAGGTAGAATCTCAGGATGAATGGCCTGATAGTTATGTTTCACCTGAAATGAAGCGCAATATCTTCCTTGCAGTGAAAGAAGCTATTCACAATATCCTTAAGCATGCACAAGCTACTCAAGTAAAAATCGACTTTCAATGGAAAAAACGTTTAATTATCCGTATTCAGGATAATGGAATAGGAATTTCGACTGAACATGGAGGCTCCGGTAATGGATTAAGCAACATGAGAAGCCGAATGGAGGCCATCAAGGGAGATTTTGAAATAGCGACAGGTCTTGGTGATAGCTCTGGGCTTATTATTATGTTTACAATACCTTTTGACACGATTTAATTTATTCCTCACATGATTCGAGTAGGCATTGTAGAAGAAAAAGAAATGATTGCAGAACATATTCGACAGGTTATCGATGATATGGAGGATATGGAATGCAAGCACATTTTTAGAGATGCAGAATGGGGAATTAAGCTTGTTCCCGAACTCTCATTAGATATCCTCATTGTAGATATAGGATTACCAGGTAAGAAAAATGGGATTGATTGTGTTAGAGAGCTAAAAGCGTTAGTCCCCCATTTGCTGTTTTTAATGTATACAGTATTTGATCAAAATGACGAATTATTCGAGTCTTTGAAAGTAGGTGCAAATGGATATTTATTAAAAAATGCTTCTGATAGAGAAATTGTATGTGCCATTAGAGAGTTAAGAGAGGGTGGTTCGCCCATGACACTAAGCATAGCACGAAAAGTAACCAGCTATTTTTACAATCGAACCTCTTCATCACAAAAATTGCAAGTGCTCAGTCCCAGAGAGAAGGAGATCTTGTCTTACATTGCCAAAGGACTTTTGTATAAAGAAATTGGTAGGAAGCTGAATCTTACAACAGGCACTATCAAACAACACATCCACAAGATTTATAAAAAATTACATGTGAGTAACCGAACTGAAGCAACAAATATTTACACCGGCCTTAAATAATTTTCCAGTATAACAAAAGTTAATGGTTTCTAAATCATATTAATTAGAATTTATCTTGTATTCTAATGGTACATCTTTTTGAGGAATTTTTTTACTTATTCACTCCTCAATATTTTTGTTTTCTCTTTTGGGTTTGGATTGGATGGGAAAGACTCGACCCGAATAGCCAGGCATTATAGCTCTAATATCGAAGAGTCATCGTACAAATGGAATTAGCCTGTACAGGAGCTTACACCAGTGATATATGCATCTTCATTGGTGTAGCTTCTTTGGTGTCTATTCTTTAGCCTTAATATTGTCGTTGTTGACGTTCTACCTGTCGTAAACGTCGGATTAAGCGTTTATCTTGTTTAAAACGCGGAAGAATTCCTCTTTTTTCGTAAAACTTGCGTTTGCTAGTACGGAATTTCACGCGGCTTTTCTCATCATCTGAAGTAGATATTTCTACATATACCTTATCACCTGCCAATGCATATCCCGTTCTTTCAGGTACCTCATCCAAGTTCGGCTTTTTGAGATTATGAAGGGGAATAGAGATCCATATATTACTACTATCATTTACTCGATATTCACCCTCAAGGAATAGTTGAATGGCGTTGGACTGTATTTCTGTGAGAGGTATGGAGAGTGTATTCCCTTTTATCGTTATCGTATTGGTGATAGGGGCTAGCGATAAATCAGCAAATCTTCGCTTCTTATGTATCTTAGTAGCAAAAGCATCCAAAGCTTTTAGGCCTCTTAATTGTATATTTCGCAATTCAAATCCAAGGGTTCCATAGGTATGTTCAGATATTAACATTTGTCGTTTTAAATCCAATGTTCCTTTAAGGTCTAACATCATGGATAGCTGTCCTTCAAGTTTATCTGTCTCTTGTAGCGCTTTGACATCAAGATAATTGAGTTTTTCCATTAAGCTACCTACATCCAAGTTTTCCGTTTGCATATTAACTTGAAAAGGTAGCAAAGAGCCACTAGTAAGATCAATTTGGGCATCCATAACCATGCTTCCATTGTGAAATGTAAAGCCTGTTTCTTCCAATTCTAATAGACTTGAATCTCGTAAAAGCATACCTGTGCGTAAATCTTGGACGACAAGTTGATCTGAATAGACAAATGTATCGAGTTTTACTGTTACATTGGGTTGATAGGTATTCAAGATAGACCTAACCGTCTCTCTAATATTATCTCCTTTTGGGGAGGAGACAGCTTTGGTCTCTTTTGCCTGAGTGAAAAGTTGCAGATCATTCCAGTAAAGTTTGGGAGAATAGATTTCGGCGATGACTCTAAAAGGATCTTCTTCATAGGTTTCGGACAAAAAAGCATGAAGGTTTTTCAATTTGCCCTGTAGCCATAATTCACTATCAGTGGAATCATTTTGTAAGCGAACTTTAAAATCTGCATTATTTTGTTGGGCATGTACACGCATCTCTTTTAAAGGGAAAATGACATCTACAGGTTGATAATAGATTTCACTATTGGTAACTGACAAGATAGCTTCAGCTTCTTGTATTAAACGCACTTGGTCAAATTTATCTACATCCGCTGTATAATTAAAATTTACCTCGAATAGGCCTCCCTGGAATAGAAACTCATCCGAATGAAAAAACTGATTAATGAGCTCTGGCTTACCAATAATTTGAATGTCTGTATTCAATCCATTTGGAGAAGGTGTATAATTAATAGTTCCACTAATCCTACCTTCTTTTCCATCATTAAAAGTAATTTTTCCTTGATTGTATTCCTGTAGTAAACCCGCTGTATCAATGAGCACTCCAGAATGCTCAATGTAGAGATTCATATCTGTAGGTAGGCTTTCTAAGGCGGAAAGTAGTTTAATATCAAGATAGTCAAGGCGAGGAAGGAGTTCTTGTAAATTGAGGTGCTCTGTATGTAATTGTAGCTCAAAGGGTGTCAGGTTTGGATCTTGGAAGTCCAGACTTGCACTAAGACTTACAGAGCTTTTATTATTGAAAAAAGTCGTTTTCTCCAAGACCAGTGTATGCTCGTCTACGAAATGAAAACCTGTACTAAAATCTGTAAAGGTCAATTTATCTAAATACTCAAGTGTATCGATAGCTGCATTGATTTCAGGCTTAAAATATTGATATAACCCCTGCATGGTTTCTTTCAAGGACTTTTTCTTCTCGTCTCTATTTTTCTTTTCTTCAGTATTAAAATATCCGTTGGTACCAAAGTAGTCCAGAAATTCGTTCCAAGTAACCTTGGTCATTCTTAAATTGACATTACTGCTAGTCCTTAAATTATAATCGTCCAATAAGAGGGAGGGAAAATTTCTTAGTTGTCCATTCAGGTTAATTTCATGACCAGCACTGAGGCGACTACTTATAAGTGAAAAATTGGCATTCCCCGCCTGTTTTTCCAACAATATTCTATCAAAGGGGAATAGGACATTAGCGGGCTTATAGATGACGTCAATATCTTTGAACTGAAGATCTGCATAGCTGGATACCAGAATTTTTTCTGGATCACTCGCAAATCCATTAATATCTGCAGTCAGTGTAAAGTTTCCCTGATCAAACATAAATTCTTTACTTTCAAACCATTCACTGATTGACTGGGCGTGACCATCAATTTGTAGTTGAGTCCTTATTTCAACGTCTAGGTTGTTAAATCCTAAAAAGAGCGTGTCTGTTTGTATGTTGAAATCTTCATAATAGGTCGCTAGTTGTTGGAACTCCATATGGGCTTTTCCTCTTCCACCAATTAAGTTGGTGGTATCCTCCTTGG
Source organism: uncultured Bacteroidia bacterium (assembly GCA_964652565.1). Classification (GTDB taxonomy): domain Bacteria; phylum Bacteroidota; class Bacteroidia; order J057; family J057; genus JBCCTX01. Next base: position 1,244 of record CAZZEC010000128.1, on the reverse strand, counting down.
GACTATATACTAATTGTCCATGAGTAGAGAAGTGTTTAAACGTTAAGTCGCCTGCTTTCACAGTTTGATCATCCATTGTGAAATCAATCGTTACATAAGGTAGCGCTCTATATGCGAAAGTGCCCGCAACTACTGACTGCGTTGAAAAACTACCTAAGATTTGATAGTCTTTAACCTCTGCCTGGATGGTGGAATCCATCAGGGGCATGGTTTTGCTAAAGTCTGTAGATGAATTATTGATAAATAATTGAAATTCAATGGGATTGCGACCAAAAAACTCAGCACCAATTTCAAAGAGTTGATCATTGATTTGAATAGGAGCTATAGGTATCGACACAGTTCCATTATCAATTTGTGCTTCCCAATGCCCACTAATCCTGCTTTGTTGCAGAAATGATCCTTTGGTTGTGTTAAAGGATAACTCATCTATTTCAACATCTAGATCTGTCTGAAGGACAATTATGTCCCCTTTACTGACCACATGGATGTGCATATCATCAATAGTCCCTACCATTTGTTTGTATGTAGGCTTTTTGATAAAACTTACCTCAATATTGGAAAGAGAGAGATTCATCCCATGAGTAGAGATGAGTGAGTTATCGACGTGTGTCTTATCGGTATAGCTGTTATTGCGATTAGAAGAAAATATACTTCTCGCATTGCTATAACCCGATGAGTCAGTAAAAAAATTAATTTCACCGTCATACAGCCGAATACTTTGCAATTCGATACTGTCTCGAATGAAGGAAGGGAGTGAAAAGTTTGCTCTTAAACTCCCTAATTGTACAAGCGGAATGTTGTGATCATAGTACAAGGAGTCGTGAAGCAAAAAATTATCCATAGTGATCAAAACCGATGGGAATTGTCGCCATATATTGATATTTAGTGAGCTAAATGAAGCAGTGCCTCCTTGCAGTATCCCTAATTGTTCAATAAACTTTGTCTTATTAGATTGAAGGTATCTGTTTATCCCTGAAAGCATTGCAATTAGTAAACACATAATGACCACAAGGAAAAGAGCTATTTTCCTCAATATGGACGTTATTTTTTTAGCCTTGTTATATTGATTCATAGGGAATAGTAAGACCCAGCAAATAGGAATCAATTAATTTGAGATTCCTGGAATACGCATTGCACAAGTGTTATTAAATACTAATATAAGTTTTCATTCTGACATACTATACTTTTGTAGGGCAAACGCACTAAAATCATTAACAGCTGCTAGTCAGTAGCTTAAGTTGATT
>CAZZEC010000127.1:10624-17907 GCA_964652565.1 uncultured Bacteroidia bacterium | reverse complement strand
CACACGGTATAGGTTAGACAAATAGAAAACACTTTCATATCATTTGTATATCACAATGATATATACTATCTTACTAAAAAGTTAAAAAATATAAAGATGAAGGTTCAAACCGCCCTAAGATTTGATAAAGAGCTTCTGGACATGATCCGGGAAAAAGCTGCAGCCGAAAAAAGAAGCCTCAATAACTATATTGAATACTTGTTATATAGAGAGGTGGGTAACATCCCAAATGAAGAGACTAAAAAGGCTATTCATGAAGCAAGAAATAGCAAAAATCTCAAGCCCATCGATGATCTTGATCAATTTCTAGATGACATTTAGGGTAGATGTATCAACTTGTGCCAACGACCAGATTTAAAAAAGATCTGAAGAAAAATAAATCCAGACCCAGAGACTTTGACCTAGTAGTTACCACTTTGAAACAGCTACAAACAGAAGGAGTAAAAGGCATTTCAGCAGAAATGAAACCTCATAAGCTGAAGGGAAGTTATGCTGATAACTGGGAATGCCATATTAAACCTGACTTACTTATAATTTGGATCCAAATAGTAAGCCCTAAAGAGATCAAACTAATCAGAGTGGGTTCGCATTCAGAACTGTTTCGATAGATGTTAAACTTGACCCTTAAAACTAATCGGATCTACGTATTTATTATCCCTCTTTTAATATTCGATTTACAGAAAGCATAGATATTTCAATTGAAAATCATTGGCCATAATACGTCGAAAATTACCTTGTATAAAATCATCCCGATTCCGATTCCGATTCCAATTGCCAATGCTAACCTATTTTTCTTTTTCTTTTTTTCCTCCATTGCGTCATATTTTTTAAATTAAAATTTAAAATTTTAGTTATTTTGTGTTTTCATGTAGTACAATATTTGTTGTATCTAGTTCTTTCTATTAACTTTCAAATTCAGCTACTATATAAGGACTTTTACAGGATCTTAAATATACTAAACATCCATTCATCTCTCTAATAGATGAGTTGCAAAATAGTACCTAATGGATTTACCTCCAAGGAAGGAATAGCATTTGACAAGTCGAAATTGTTAGAATTGATCTCCAGAATAGGAAGTGTATCAATAAAGGATCATTTCATCTCACCCATCCTGGAGTCTCGGTGATAGAAAATGTTTTGAGGATTGTTCTGCTCATCCATTAGGAAAGAGACAAATTCATGAGAATCCTCAAGCATAAAGAGTGTTTCTGATAGCGGTTTGATTGAAAAATAGCCTTTATATGGGATGTAAATAGCCAGTTGGTTGTTCTGTTCTAGATATACCTCAACCTCTGTAGATTCATAATCCAGGAGTTTTTGAATATTGTAGGTTCCTACATACAGCTGCGGATTTGTTAATGGGATGAAGTTATACGGCAAAGAATAGGTCGCTGGTTCAATATCACGAAGTACCATTTGGGATTCAGGCATTTCACCTGTATATGCTTCCATAATTTTCGAAATCAATTTTCCCCGCTGTCTATATGAGATTCTTTTATCTAAATAGGTATTTACTCGATGAACAATCACCAGATCCAGATCTGGAACTACAATGATCCCATGTCCACCTGCACCTTCCGCTGAGTAGTATGGGTAGGCAAAGCTTCCTTTAGTAACCCACCAGAGATATCCATAGCCTTCGCGTTCATTATAGGTTTGAGAAATAAAACTGGTACTTTTTTCTACCCAACTTTCGGGTATGAGTTGCTCATCCTCCCATTTTCCCTGACGTAAAAACAACAGTCCCAATCTTGCAAGATCCCTGGCAGACATTCTGAATGGATAAGCAGGATGAGAAGATTTGTGAAGTTCATAATGATAGTATCCATCTGAAATATCAAAATCGTTCATTCCAATGGGTAGGGCTATCTTTGTATGAAAATCTTCAAAGAACTTAGTTCCTGTTTTTTGTTCATAAATAGTCAATAACACGATATAGTCAAAGTTATTGGGATACAGCCAATTTTCACCGGGTTTATATTTTCCTCTTGCTGGTTTTCTCATAGGGAATTCATATGCGGCTGGTACATATATGCCCGAACGAGAGGAAAGTAAATGTTCAATTGTAGCGGATTTTTCTACTGAGCTAAGATTGTAAGGAGAGTTATCTATCCCCAAATCGGAAAGAGAGGTGCCTAATTGTATAGCGCCTTGATCTACTTGTATCCCATATAGCGCACTGAGAAAGCTTTTTCTCATGGAATGACACATATATTTCCTTTCAATATCTCCCCATGCTTTTAACATAGCTCCACGATACACAATCATGACTGCATCAGAACCGATAGTATCGGCAATTAATTGGGCTTGATGTAGCTTTGTCAAAGACCAGCCTAGCTGTTCGGGATTGGCAATCATCTGCCAGGAGTCTTTGGGGTAAATATCTTGTGATTTTAAATAGGGAATGCTTAAAAGAAAAAGCAATAGTATATTCCCAATGATCTTGTGTATCATGATTGAAAATCGTTTTGATTAATAAGTGCAGAATTAATTCCGCACTTATTAATTAGGTTATTCCATCCTCAACGAATCGACCGGCTTAGCCTGTACGGATAGCAAAGTAGTTCTCAATATGGTCAACAAAGCTAATCCCATGACAATGATGATGGGTACGATGAATAAGTCTATTTGAATAGGAATTCTGTATGGATAGTCCTCCAACCAAGTGTAAATCGACCAATAAGTGAAAGGTAGGGCTAATGCTCCTGCAAATAGAATGAGATAAGAAAAATCTCTAAGGAGTAGCCTCAATATATGTTGGTGAGTAGCTCCCAGGACTTTGCGAATGCCGATTTCTTTTGTACGGCGTACGAGGGCATATGAAATGAGGCCAAATAATCCCAGACATGCCACAAATACGGCTAGAAGTGAAAACAGCGTAAAAATCCTACCGGAAGTATGCTCTGTTCTGTATAGTAAACCATATTTTTGATCGGCAAAAAAGTACTCAAAGGGATTTCCTGAAAAGAACCTTTCATATTCCTGTTGGATTTGAGGTAAGGCGGTACCTATAGAAGCTTCTTCAATCTTGATGGATTGGTATTCACTACAATAAGGATAGTAACGATAGACAATAGGTATCGGACTTTGTTTGAGAGACCGATGAAAGTAATTGCTTACGACTCCTTTAATCGTAAGTCTGTCTCCCCATTGATCGATTTGTTTGCCAATCACTTCTTCTGGAGAGCTAAAGCCTAATTGCTCTACAGCCTTTTCATTAAACATGGCGTAAGCAGAATCCTGATAGGGTTGATCAGTAAAATGGCTTCCTGCAACTAATTCTACTTCATACAGATCGAAATAATCTCCATCAATAAATTGACGATCATATTGTTTCCCTTCACCGGGGTCAGCTCCCCACAATCTAAGGCCTCCCACATTATACTTCTCAATAATACCTGGTACGGTCGATGATGTAGCAGTACTTGTTACCCCTGGAATTTGCGAAACATTTTCTAAAAAGGCTTGCATATTTTGATCAAAGGTGGAATCTACCACCCCTGTTCCATTAATCACAATTGTCTGCTCCAGGTTGATCCCTTTGTCAAAACTCTGCATATAGTTCAATTGTCTGTAAATCGCAAAGGTTGCTGCGATCAGAATAATAGAGGCTGTAAATTGAAAGATGACCAATCCTCTTCTCAACTGGTTATGTGTGATATTCGATCGGGTAGATTTTCCCAAATTTAAGTATCCTTTAATGGCAGAAACGGGATTAAAAGAAGCAAGGACGAATGCCGGATATAAGCCAGAAAGTATTGCACCCAGAAGTATGACCAATACAAAAACAGGAATAAATAACGGTAATTGCCATAGGGCATAAGACTCTGGAGTTTGAGCAAATGTTGATAACAATGGTTTGACCAGTTGATAAATGGAAAGTCCCAATACCGCTGCTATAACATTTATGATCAATGCTTCTACTAAAAACTGAGCGATGAGATGTCTTTTGATGGCACCATTTGTTTTCCTTACCCCCACTTCTTTTCCTCTATCAGAAGCACGAGCAGTAGACAGGTTGATATAATTAATCCATGCAATGATGATCAACAATATGCCAATCATAGTGAGAAAACGGACGGTTTTACGATCGCCATTAGGCTTGAATTCTCCAAGGTAATTGGAGGCAAGATGAATGTCTGTAATGGGTTGAAAACTGAAATCCATCCGATGTTGAAATGCTTCTAATTCTTCTCTTTGATCTTCCGCTACCCAATCATTGAGCTTTTGGGCTAGCAGGACTGGATCTGTTTCAGGAGCTAATTTAATATATGTGAGGAAACCATCCCACTGCCACTGTGTTTCGACGTCTTCACCCCATGAATTGACCATCGTAGGATGTGAGATGAGAATATTAAAATCCAGATGAGTATTGGGAGGGAGATCTTTGAATACACCCACTACTTCCAAATCGATCCCGTAATTAGAGGTAAGTGTCTTTTTAATGGGATTTTCATTGCCAAAATATTTTTCAGCAATGCTTTGGGAGATAGTTACCGTATTGGGTCGCTTCATTCCTGAGATAGGTTCACCCTGTAGGATGTCTAGAGAGAATATATCGATAGCAGAAGCAGTCGAAAAGTAGGATTTTTGCTCTCTAAATGCCTTGTCTTTATAACGGAAAATCCCAAATTGAGTATGCATTTTGACATACTCTTCTACTTCGGGGAATTGTGCTTTTAGTGTATTCCCTACCGCAGCACATCCCGCAGCCCACTGAGTTCCTAATTCTCCTTTATCATATCTGTCTAATTGCACCCTGTAGATGCGTTCTTTTTGGTCAAGATGTTGATCATAGCTCTTTTCATACATTACGTATTGCCAAAGAAGGAGACTGGCAGCGATACCGATAGAAAGTCCCAGGATGTTGATGCCTGAATAGAGGGGCGAACGTCTGATGTTGCGCCAGGTGATGAGAAAATAGTTGCGAAGCATATTGAGTGTGTTTAATTATACTATTACTCACCAAGATTTATTCCAGAGCATAATGAGTTGATTATTAATTATTTACAATTTGGATCCTCATTTGGTTCCTCAAGTTCGTGTCAATTTGAGACAGCCTCTTGTCTCAAATTGACACGACAGACATTCTATCGGAGAGGTTGTTTCTACGAAAATGTCTATTAACATGAAACGCTTATGAAATAAATCATTACCTAAGAATGTAATCTTGCTTTTGTATTATATTTAATCCTTGTCTATTCATTTTGATGTGTTCGCTATATTTTATCTCCATTGTACTGCAAAAGCTAGTATCAATTTGAAAACCAGTAGAATTAATAATAAATGAACAACGGGCATGATATTATGGAATATAAATGAAAAAGTAATTCCTAACACTACTAAAAAAGCTGCGGATACTCTCTGTATTATATGGTTTTTAACATTATTGATAACTATCATTACAATTAAAGTGAAAAGAGCAATGACAGATATCGCAACTATGTCAACTGGATAAAGCCAAATTAATATAGGAGGTTGTACAAAGTGAAAGGCAATAAAATAATGGCGCCTATTAGATTTTTCCATGTAGTAGTTGTTCGTTCCTTCAGTAAAGTTGGAAACAATACCACCTGCGAGGTCAAAAGCAAATCGTGTTTAGTATGAACGGTTAAGTTGAAAAACCCCCCTGCTGTAATTATTTCATCATTACTCAAGATACCATACCGGGGTATTTGATTGAGATAATATTCCTTGGTTTTCATCGTGAAATGAAAGTATTAATATGACTGTAGTGATGTGAGGGTTAATCATTTAAGCTTTACTTATGGCTATTTCATTCTCCTGTAAATGTTACTAGTTTTTTGATTGGTTTTACTGAATCATCTCCAATCCAGAATAGGTGTCCCCATTCATTATCAAGGCTCACAAGCTTAGAATTTTCAATCATTTTGTGTGCATATAAAGCATGTTCAAACGAGACACTATTATCATTGCTACTATGGATAATTAAAGTTGGACATTTGATTTTTGCGATGGTCGAATCATTGATAGTTTGGTCTATATCGTTTACAAATCCATGTCCAGAGTTGTAATGTTGCAATGCAGATATCAATTCTTTGACATCGTCTTTTTTTAATTCTTTAACCGGTCTTTTTGAAAATTGATCGTGGAAATTTTTTGCTATCATATTTGGGAATATTCTTGAAAAGAGCCTAACCATACTCCAAGTGATTTTTTCAATTTTTGGATGAAAGATTATTTGTGCCGTTTTATAGATTTTTTCATTTTGATCAAGCCATTTCTTTGAAATTGCAGATGCTAAAATTAATTTATCAACTCTATGTTGGTAATTGGCTGCTAACTCAATGGCTGTCAATCCACCCGCCGAAATTCCATAAACAATTATGTCGTCTACCGATAAATGATCTATTAATTCTATAATCAAATTAGCTGCTAGCTTTGGAGTTCGGTGTCCATTCAGTGGAGTTTGTCCATATCCAGGACGAGAAGGGGTAATTAATTGAAACTTTTCCAGATCAAATCCTTTATGGCAAAGTGTTTCCTTGTAATTTGAATGCCCACCGTGTACAAATAGTATGGGAGTTCCCTTCCCGATTGAAAAGTATTCAATATCTCCCAATTTTGTATGAATGACCTTACCGTTCATTTTTTGATTCTATTGACTTCACACAACGTTCACGAAATTCGGTGGAGGTGTACTTGGCGCTAATGATTATTATATGCTATTCTTATTTCCCGGTTATCTCCTTAATCTTGTTGAAAAAGGCTCGTTTCCTGTCGGAGCTTATCGCCCAATTTACAGGAACACTTTGAAATCCCGCATCAAAGCCTTCACCATCCATTCTAAAGTCAAAATATCCCCAGGATGCATAAGCTGATGTAGCTGCTACCAGATTATTCAAGGGTTTGTCAAAGTCGAAATGGTCATCCTCATTGAAAACAATGGGCTTGGGTGTATACCCTTCCAGTTGGCGGGTTTCTTCCACCATTTCTATGATTCGATTGGGATCATCTACTCCATTTCCATGAATTAGGATAAAATCTGATACTTCGGCGATCTTAGGGGTAGGAACCACATTGCCGTTAAAACTTGTGCTTACGAGTAGTTTGTTATTGCTGAGATCCTGAACTCTTTGTATTAATTCAGGAACACGATCATGGCAGAGTATTTCGTGTTCGTATCCTTTACCTACAGGTCTGGATTCGTTGTTGATTTCGATTAAAATATTTTGATAGTCATTGTCCAATATCCAGTTGGTGATATTATCTACCGCATGAATCACAGCTTGCTCATCTTCCAGGTGCTGGTCCTGACCAAA
>CAZZEC010000127.1:7524-10524 GCA_964652565.1 uncultured Bacteroidia bacterium | reverse complement strand
TCCCTGTACCATTCTAGAATTGGGTAATAGACCCTGAATAGTATAGCCATTCCATTCCCTTCCCTTGAAGGTAGGTTCTCCATTAATGTAAAATTCTTCGCCTACAATGCTTACGGTCGTTCGTGATTCTTCAGTTGCATATGCTTTGTATGCATCGCTTTGGGATTGGTGCTGTTCAGAGTTTGTGCAGGATAGAATTCCCAGAATGACTAAAAATGTTAGTAGTAATTGTTTCATGATAGATTGAAGTTGTAAGGATAACAGGCTTATTTTAAGGTAAAATAATGACAAATGCTTAGTAATAGATAGAGAAGTGAGAGATTATAAAAAAAATTATTACGCTTTACGGAATCAAACACAAATGGAAAAATAAAATAGACAAGTCGATGTTTGTTTAGCAACATTTTATTCTGAGGCCCTTTCTGGAATTTGTTTCATAAGAGTAAACATACTTCCAGTCCGTTATAAGGCATTTTTTATTAAAGGATTAAGTAAAAATTTCGATAGTAAGGAATTTCAATAAAAAGTTGCAATTATAAAAAAATATATATAGTTTATATTGAAACCTTATTTAGAAAGTTCAGCCAAATGCCTACATATATGCCCTCTGATTCACAATTTACATTAGCATAATATTTAGTACCAAACAGTAACTACAACAAAGAGTTTATCGCTCCTAATTCATTATAAGTACATTAGATCCTTAAGAGATCAATGTATTTAATAATTAATGTCGGCTATTTAAGAAAGAATGCTTGCCACAAAGTTCAAGCTAGCGTTATCTATTTTTGGTAAATGTTGTTTTACACAGATTATTCGAATTGCTCTTCGCTGTTATTGTAAAAATGGAATTTTAAATTATCGATATGCTAGCCACTTACATGATTAGAGTATGTTCATTAATTAAATACGGGTATAATATGTTCCAAATTTATAAAATTTAACGAATGATAGGATGTGAAGATATTTATGAAATCAAAAAACTTATCAGTGAAGCAAAGACAGATGAAGCCATAGAGGTTTTAATCCTATCAAAATTTTCATATTCAAAATATATTGAAAAGCAAGCATTTTTGATTTCAGCCGAATACAAAAAACTGGAAGATGATCAACGTATTGGAAGGTTGTCTTACAATGAGTATAACATAAATTTAGCTAGAATTAATTCGAATCTAATAAGCTTACTAAATGAAATTGAGGCCGATATTACCAAAAGAGTCACAGCACCTAATCAAAGTATAATGCAATATGCCAGTCTCGGTGAAATTATTAATCGAGACGATTCAATTTTATATAATATTAATTTATTGAGTGAAAATGAAACTTTCAATCTTCCTAAAAATCGGAAAACTAGGTATTTTCCTGGCTTTGTAAGTAACCTATTGGATGAATTTAAAGAATCTACTTCTGAATTTATAGGTCCACTTGGTAAAATGTTAGATGACAATCGCGATTTATTTAATAGCGTAATTATTTACATAAAGACATGTCTTGAGTATTATTATAAAGGCAGAGTCAGGAAGTCATATGATTACTTGTCTCGATCACTATATGATATCAAAGATTATTTGTCTGTCGGAAAAATAAGCATGCTACATATGCATGATCAGACAAGTTTATACAGGATGAGAGTTTTTAATTCGAAAGGAAACCCAGATAAGAATGACATATTTCATGTTCCTTTTGAGAAAAGAGAGTTTTTATCCTCGCAAAGATATAGTGTTCCTGGATTCCCATGCCTTTATTTAGGAAATTCGCTTTTTGTCTGTTGGAAGGAACTAGATGAACCCGTACTCGAAAATACTATCATAGCTAGATTCACATTAGAAGAGGAAAAGTTTAAATTTATGGATCTAGCATATCCTACTTTTTTATTTAAGAAACTATTAATGGAGGATTATGGTAACCCTGCAATATCTGATGTCGATATAAACGATACGATGTTTAGTTTTTTAATAAAATGGCCAATCATTTTATGTAGTTCTATGAATTTAAATTCAATTTCTTCTTCAGCTCCCTTTAAACCAGAATATATCATTCCGCAAATGGTACTAGAATGGATCAGAGATTCTGAAAATTTGGATGGTATCATATATTTTTCGAATAAAGTTCACTTTAGGGAAGATAAAACCCTAGGTTTTTATTGTAATTATGCGATTCCGGTAAGAACATCAAGGGAAGAGGGTCAATGCGCGTCTATTGCCAATAGAGTAGAGCTAACAGATCCTCTCAAAGTACAAACGCTTTATTACTCAAATGCGATGAGAGAATTGGCAAGTCATGAAAATTATAAGCCAAATATCAAGTTCATCAGTCTTGACGATCACACTATAGAAGAATACTCAACCACTATGTTTGGAAAGCTTGAAAATTATTTATCAGAAAAAGAGCATGGAAAAGTTGAAATATAGGGAGGTGTTTTTTCTTTCTGATTCCATTGCATATCTTACTTTGACTGAAATGAAAAAGCTTAATGAAGTCCCCAGACTTTAATATTTTGGTATCTCGCACTACGCGTGTACATATGACGGAACCCAACCCTGCCTGAATCGCAGGGAGGAAACTCCGATACCTCCCATTCACAGGTCAAATTTTCTTCTGGATCTTGAGTATTCTGGATATGCATCTCAATTTGGTTACCATACTTCACAACCTGAATGTGGTAGGTGGTAAGGGGGGTAAAAAGTCCTGTATTAACATGATCTTCAGGGACATCAGTTCCCTTCAGCCCCTTTTGGTGGGGGTTATATCTGCGTAGTCGAATATAATCGTCCCCCCCTGAATTCTCAACGTTTGGAAATGCTGCATAACTGATGTGATACGCATGCATATTATTGAAATAGGTACGCATGTGTGGAACTACCCGTTTATCATTCCATAATGAGATGTCAGTGGGGTAATCAGCATCACCCTTACCTGTAGCGTGAACATACAGAATATTTACACTATGGGTGGCTGAATCGGTGCGCGTATAATCGTATTCAATACACAGGTCGCCTT
>CAZZEC010000127.1:0-7424 GCA_964652565.1 uncultured Bacteroidia bacterium | reverse complement strand
AAGAACAGTGGATGATACGGGGAAATTGTTGCCTTATTTTTCTCAAAATAACAACCTCATACCCGGTTCAGGTGACGATAGAGTAATGAATTATAATTTCCGTCTTTGTATGACTCAGGTACCAGAGAATAAGGTAGCGATCACTGAACCTCCCAATTATGACGCCTCCCAATTTGAACTGCTCAAAGACTATCTCATTACCTATCCAGACACTCGTTTAAAAGATTTATTTGGCATTTACAACAGAGGAAGTAGCAAGTATGAGTATAATAATAAACAGGATGCCGTAATTTCACTAGGGCTTTTCGGTGGAAATGTAGATTATCCTGATGCAAGTTATGAGCGACGTGAAGAAATTTACCAGGCTCATAAGGATTATACAATGGGACTATTGTACTTCCTGGGATATGATCCGTCTGTACCCAAACCCTTGCGTGAAGAAATGCGCTCCTGGGGGTTTTGTAAAGATGAATTTGTAGACAACAATCATTTCCCTTACTATCTCTATATCAGGGAAGCCAGAAGAATGATTGGAGATTTTGTTATGACACAAGCGGATATATTAGAAAATAGGACAAAGAAGGACGCTGTTGCCCTTGGCTCGCATTGGATCGATTCCCATCATGTGCAAAGAGTGGCCATTTCTGATACCTTCTTTACCAATGAAGGTCGGATTTGGCATAAGGTTACTGAACCTTTTGAAATTCCTTATCGCGTATTGTTGCCGAAAAAGGAAGAATGTACTAACCTGTTAGTACCTGTTTGTAGTTCCTTATCGCATGTTGCTTTCTGCAGTTATCGCTTAGAGTCTACCTGGATGCAGATGGGGCACGTAGCAGGTACCGCCGCATCATTAGCCCTCATAAAAGCAAATCAAGTACATGCTGTGGACATATCAGATTTGCAACAACAACTCGCAGATGAAGGAATGATTCTAAAAAATGGAGATCTTGGACCCTATACTGACTATGAAGAAGGATGTTAACCTGAAGAGTTAGTGAGTCTGCCATAATCAGTGCGTTCCAAAAGATATACAGACTAATTTCGCTTAAGAATGGGTGGATAGATTTCAATTTTTAATTATTTACACTACTTTTGCGCCAGCCAAGAAAAATATATGCGCTATATGGTGTGGTATGAATCAATGGATATGGTGAGTAGGAGTTACTTGATAAATGTTTTGTTACCTCATGAATATTTCTCTTCTTGTTGAAAATCTGACGAATCCAGCGTTGTTATTTTTTGTTTTGGGGCTAATCGCAGTGGCAGTTAAGAGCGATCTGGAAATACCTCCTAATTCCTCAAAATTTATTTCACTCTATTTATTGTTTGCCATTGGATTTAAAGGAGGCCATGAATTGGCACACGAAAGTTTTACCCAGCAAACACTGGCAACCATTGGTTTTGGAATTGGATCAGCTATTGTCATACCTTTCATAGCTTTTTTTCTGTTACGTAAAAGACTGGGAGTATTCAATGCTGGTGCTGTAGCCGCTGCATATGGTTCTGTAAGTGCCGTAACGTTTGTAACGGCAGTCAATTACCTGGAAGTACAGCAAATGACAGTACACGGTCACATGGTGGCAGTCATGGCATTGATGGAATCTCCAGCTATCATTATGGGGTTACTCCTTATTTCGATGTTTAACACCTCTGAGGAAGCACAAATTCAGAAGCGCCACGCGATCATGCATTCCTTTACCAATGGTAGCGTATGGCTTATCCTAGGGAGTTTGATCATTGGCTATGTCGCTAATGACAAGCAGGCCGAAGGTATAGAACCCTTTACCAATGATATCTTCAAAGGGTTTTTAGCAATTTTCTTACTGGATATGGGAATTGTCTCAGGCAGGAAAATTAAGGCGTTTATCGATAAAGGTGTAGTACCTCTTTTATTTGCACTCATTTCTCCTTTGGTGGTAGGGTGTGTGGCTGCCTATCTTACAGGGTGGGTCACACAAGATATTGGCGATCGCTTTTTACTATCCATCTTGGCTGCAAGTGCTTCTTATATTGCCGTACCTGCTGCCATGAAGATGGCAGTGCCACAGGCAAATCCTGGATTATATCTGCCCATGGCACTGGCTGTCACGTTTCCTGTGAATATTACATTAGGTATGCCCCTGTTTTTTTCTGTAATACAGGGGTAGAATACTTCAATGTATTACACTTACCTTTTCTTCAGGAATGGAATGAAGATCTGGAGCGCCCATTAAAAAGAATGTCTTCTCAAATTGAATGCCCTCTTTGACTTTCACATTATGAAAATGTGAGCTTGCCATAAATCGACTATGGTCAAAATGACTGATTGTATGTTCGGAATGCTGAAAGTGAACTTCATGCTGAAAATTAGAATGGCTGAAGTGGGCCTGATCTTTGAAACGCGTATAATGAAAAAATGCCTTTGCTCTGCTATCTACTAGCGTGAAATCGGCGTATTGGTAAAAAGTACAAACATTAAACTGGGCTTCTGCATTAAATACACTCTGTTGGAAGCTCGTTGTACCACTAAAATTAGCATTCATGAAATTGGCTTTCTGGTGGAAGAAGCTATTCTGGAATCGTAGCTCTCCATTAAAATCACATTGACTGAAAAAGGCATTTTCGTGAAAGCTTACTTCTTCGAAGTTCGCCTTAGCTTCAAATACAGATTGGGTAAAATCGACTCGTCCTGCTACGTTGGCTGCACGTAATGATACTTCGTCTTCAAATCGGCAATTAATGAATGAGACTGTGCTCATAAACTGGGTTCGCGTAATCGTATCGGGAGTCTGTTTGAAGGCCAGTACGGGTTTTTTAAAGGTGCAATTGACAAACGTGATTGGGACCCTCACCTGTACTTGATATACGCCTTGGCTAATCATCTGTGAAGGTAACCAAGTGGCAAAGTCCAATTCCTCATCAAATGTTTCATTTTCAATGTATATAGGTTCACCGCTTTGTACCCATGTTTTCAAGGATATTGGTTGTTTAGGAGATACTTTTTGAGAAATACAGGAACTTAGGATAATGAGAATGAGTATGATTGTAATTTTCATGATCGCTGGTTATTAAGTGGAGGAACTCAATGTGAGTTCCTCCGGTGTATATGAATAGGAATTTCTAGTTGTTAAACGGAACAGTGTTTCGACTTTGCTTTGCTTGACGGACTTTACTTTGCAGCTTGCCGTCCTTGTATTCATGCTTTAGGAATTCGAATACTTCTTTAGGAGTATAAGCATTGGGATTGTTACTGGATACGACCGTTTGATATTTACTCTTGGCAAGTTTTTCTTTGCTAAGTGTCTCTTTATTGGAGAAGCTGAAGTTATCCGCAGATAATTTGCTTGAGTTACCGTTATTTGACCTGGCAGCATACCCTCCTTGAAAATATATAGGATCTGTTGTCGTGTAAAACAGGTTATTCATTTCGTTTTGTTCGTTAAATACATCTTCGGCATCTGCAAACATCACGAGGTAATAAAATCCGGTAATTTCGGGCATGAAATAGCTACGTGTCTGGCTATTGAGGCCCCATACTGATCCTGTAAAATTGGCACCAGAACCGATAGTGTAATTGAACACACAGTGGTTGTCCTGGGGGCAGTTAAATGAACCTTGAGGGACAGTGGTACTAAACTGATCGTAGAAGATGACCCCGTAATCGTTCATGTTGAAAGGGTTGAAATAGAGGTAGTAGTATGACCAATCCGATCTTGGGGAAGCCTCCTGATTTCCGATGTTATAGATATTGTAATCAATGATGCGTTCATTGGGGAAGCCACTGTACTGATAGTTAGAGTAATCGGAAAATATCCATGGGGCAAGATCTACCCCAGTAGCTATGGGCGCTGGATCGGGTACATCGGGATCATTGTTGTTAGGAGGAGTAACACCGCCTTCAGCATCTGCTGCTATGAGTAAAGGTTTCTCTCCATTAGAACTCGTGCAGAACTCTTCGATTAGGTAATTGTAATCTATCCAGATATAGCCCTTATCTCCCCAAAATTCTCCCCAGGAATTGATCACCCGAAAGGCACCATTAGGACCTTTGTTGTCGTCGTAGCCTGCGATGACCATCGCATGATAGGCGTGTATGCCTACATTAGCATAGGAAGTGCTGGAAGAAAGTACATTATCGCTATTCCATGTCATGAAGTTATCGGCTAGTTTGGCACCCAGGATCACCGGGATGTTTTTCGATAGATTTTCTTTGATGCTTTGAATAGAAGGGTCAATCTTTCTCCAGTAATCGATCTTATGTTGACTAGCTTCCTGCGTCCAGCTTTGTTGAAGATTTGCGCTGGAGCAATCTCCCAGATTGGTATAAGGAACCGTCTGCATAGTAGCCACCCCTCTCTCCTGTAAGACATCCAGTGCAAAGGAGAAATTAGTACCATCGCAATTCTGGGCTTTTTGATGATCGGGTATAGCTAAGAACAAGTCTTTGGGGCTAAATTGATTTGCAGGTGAAGAAAGTTGGGAAGTGGTAAGGCCATTGTTCATGCCATTTAAGGCCGTTTTGATGTTGTAGGCTAGTGCCCACGATACACACGTGCCATACTGTCCCTGATCACCAATGGGAGGAAATTTAGAGATAAGATCAACAGAAGAAGGCACGTTGCTTCCAATGAGACCGAAGCTCAGGGATACAGGAACCTCTCCCAGGTTGTCCTCACCACTCCATCCCGTGAAGTACTGTGGCGTTTCATCATCGTTATCAATGAGGTTATCTGCTGGCTCTTCATCGACCATCTGGTCGAGTGATTCTTCTTTACAACTGAAGGTCGTGAATGCTACCATTACAAGTAGCAAGTACAAGTGTGATAACTTTAACAACGAAAAGGTCCTTTTGGTACTTTGCTTAGTGTTTTCCTCAGTGCTTTGCAAGCGACTAATAATATCGTCTTGATAGACATCAAGTAACAGATTATTGTCTGCAGATGTTTCTGCTTGAGTATCATCGTGAGATGGATAATCAAATTCAGCGATGAGCATTTCTTTTCCCGCACTTTTGTGTGTGATGATGATGTGTTGTATTTCCTGATTCATGGTTGAGATATTAAATTGTGATATTGTTAAATTATTTTATTGTTGTATTGCTGTTTTTTAGGCCGTCGTCTGTGGTCTGCTGTCCATCGTCTGCTCTCCGTCGTCTGCTGTCCGTCGTCTGTCGTCCATCCTCTCTATCAGCTACAATACAAAGTTGGGAAATGGGGGTTATACAGTAAATACAGGCATGCTTAGGTATTGAGATACGAAAGCATGTATTTCTTATTATGGGTATACCTCTAGATGAAAATGGGGGATAGTGGAGGGAAACTTGTACTTGACTAGTCCTCAATATTATTTATACTTATCCAGAAATTGTACTGAACAAGTCAAATGATCCCCCTGCAGAGTCGAAAAGTGAGCTGGAGAGGGGGACGTAAGAGGGTGATTACAAAAAGTGAGAAGATTTTTTCATTTTACAATACTTAATTATCCCCCTACTCCCACCGTTATATGGACATATTGGATTCTTCGACCTTCTCATCCACACAATTCTCGGCTGCAAGGGGGTATAGGTTTGTTATATGGAATATTGGACACTACCTATTAACGGTTCGTATGCAAATCTTTATCAAAGGAGGTAAAGGAAAAAATACAGGGCAAATGCACTGAACATCTTTAACAGCTGCTAATCAGTAGCTTAAATTGATTCAGTATATAAATATTTTCAATATATTTTACTGATAATAAATTATATACGAAAATTAATGTATTTGTAATGTGTAAAAAGTTTAAAATATAATATTTTCTCAGAAAATGCTTGTACTTCTGAAGAAATATATCAAAATTTATTCACCCAGCTATGGGTTGTTTGAAGGAGTCAATGACGAACCTAATTGTCCCAGGAGCATAGAGCATATCATGAGAAGAGCCATCAAATCATCAGGAGTAGCCACTATACATACGTTGAGACATTCTTTTGCCACTCTTATACTTGAGCAAGGAGTAGATTTAAGCTATATTCAACACATATTAGGTCATGAGTCGATCAAGACTACAGAGAGATATCTGCACATCCAGCGTATGGCAGCCTCTCCCTTTGGGAAACAGAAGTTCAGGAGTCCTTTGGACGAGTTAGACATAGAATGAGACGAATAGCATTCAGGATATATGCGACATCTATTACTAAGACAGGAATAGGAGAAAAATAAAATAACACAAAGCAAAGTATTAATACCTATCCTTCGCAGCATATACCCCATCGCTGTAATATATTTAAGACTACCAATTCAATTACACAGAATTCCATTTTGAAATTCAAGAAAATCGCTTAGATTTGTATCCAAATGGATACAGACTGAAGTGATTATCATCGAAAAGACTGCTGAATTCGACAAGTGGATTGGGAAGCTTAAGGACTTAAGAGCAAAAGCCAAAATACTCTTCCGACTCCAGAAACTCGAAACAGATGAACATTTTGGAGATAGTAAGCCAGTTGGGGACGGAATTAGTGAGATGCGTATAAATTACGCCAAAGGCTACAGAGTGTATTTCAAGAAAAAAGGAAGCCAAATCGTAATCCTATTGATTGGAGGAGATAAATCCTCTCAAAAAAGAGACATCAAAAAAGCAAAAGAAATCTGGAATAGAATAAAAAATAACTGATATGGAAAGTACAAAATTTGATATAGCAGATTATCTCGACAGTAATGAAATGATTGCGGAATACTTGAATACAGTACTCGAAGAAGGAGACGCCTCGGATTTGATTGTGGCAATCGGGCATGTGGCGAAGGCAATTGGAATGGCCAAAATAGCGGAACAGACAGGAATGAGCAGACCAAGTCTTTACAAAGCACTTTCGGACGGAGCCAAGCCACGATTTGCTACAATAATGAACGTATTGAAAGCAATAGGAGTACAAATCCAGGTGGATCTAAAAATAACGACACCACAACAAGGCATATGAAGTCATAGCCCATTCGGGATGCTACGCTTCATATACTACCCGTTGTATATCATTCTAACATCTGTGAAGAAATATATCAAAATTTATTCACCCAGCTATGGGTTGTTTGAAGGAGGCAATGACGAATCTAATTGTCCCAGGAGCATAGAGCATATCATGAGAAGAGCCATCAAATCATCAGGAGTAGCCACCATACATACGTTGAGACATTCTTTTGCCACTCTTATACTTGAGCGAGGAGTAGATTTACGCTATATTCAGCATATATTAAGTGATGAGTCGATCAAGACTACAGAGAGATATCTGCACATCCAGCGTATGGCAGCCTGTCCCTTTGGGAAACAAAAGATCAGGAGTCCTTTGGACGAGTTAGACATAGAATTAGACGAATAGTATTTAGGATATATGCGACATATGTCGCATACACAGACGTTGGTGTAAAGCAGGAAAGAATGAAAAGGGAAAAATTTACTTTGATCTAAAA
>CAZZEC010000126.1:0-18021 GCA_964652565.1 uncultured Bacteroidia bacterium | reverse complement strand
TTGTTGTTTTTTTAACTAAATTTAAATAAAAAAGTAGATTACGAGTCTAAAAAAAAAAAGCACCTTCCAAGACAAATATTACGAGGAACTAAATCTTATTTATCAACAGAAATACTCACGCAAAACGCAAAGTAAGAATAAGTAAATATACATTATATGTTTATTATAAAAATTATATATAATATAATTTACTTATTACATAAAATAAAAATACAACTAGCAGGTCTTTCACTTAATCAGTAGAAATAAAATGTAAGAGATGTATTTACGAAATAATGGATTATTTCTTCAATAAGTAAATAGGTCTGAACATTTTAAATAACATTATATAGGTTATTAATACTACTTTTACACGTTAAGTTTACAACCCTTTGATGACTTCTGATGGATGCTTGTTAAACATGACATAGTTTCAATGAATGAGTTTTCAACATCGCTGTATGGGGTTCAAGTTTTAAAGTTGTAAAGTAGTATTAAGTGGAAGGACCTATTTAAATATGCCATGATTCAATGTGTTCAATCCCTCCAGGATGGGTGCTGGGTGGAATATTACGGCTATTCTGGGTTTAACCCTTTCAGGGTTTCTGAAACGCCGAAGGAGTTAAACGAGGAATAGGATCGGTTATTAAACCCTTTGTTCTATCCGGTCGAGTATACCCAAATTTCTATCCGAAAGTATCAAATAATATTGTCGCATCACTTACTGATTATGCTGACGGAGCCTGTTGGCAATAAGATGAGGGCCAATGCCCATGATATAATTTGGAAAACGAAAGAAGGGATTAATTGATATTATCTAGCCGACCAGTTGCAAAAGAATCTTCAAAATAAATATCTCTGTAAGCTTGATCCTTCATTTTAGGAACACAATCGCTTATATCAAATTCTGCGGCTAATTTCAAGTCTTCTAATAAATCTCTATGTGCAAGTTCTTGACCGGACACGCACTTAGATAAATATTTATGTAAATGAGGTTTCACTGCAAGAAAGGCAGCAACAGCAGATTCTGATTCCGGAGAAAGTACCAATTTACCCATAAGATGAAAAATCACAGCACCTGCTCCGATCCAATCTTCCCAAGAAGGTCTTAAGGAGCCATCTGCCCATTGTTCCCCTGAGGGTATCACAGAAATCTTTTCTCCATATTGAAGGGCATGTTGTGCAACGGCAGAACAGTTTCTCAAACATGCAGCAATGGTCGGTGTGTTCCCTGTAGCTCTACTAAGGGTAGAACCATTGGGAGAAGGGAGTACTAACCGATCTCCATAAGAGATAGTAGTTAACGATTGAGGAGATAGACTAAAACCCGTACGGTCCATGCGATCCTGATTTGCTAATCTCGCATTGTGATCCCTGGCAAATTTTTTTGCTGTTTCATTCCATGCTTCGAAGGGATATATATGAGCCCCTCTGGATGTTGCTATTTCGACAGAAGTACTAAATGATAAGATATCTATAATAATGACAACATCGCTTATGGGACTTAATACTTCTACACCCTTCAAACCCCACTCACAACGAATATCAAACTCATGTTGATTATACCACATTTCAAGGCAGATTTCTGCTTTTAACAATATTTCTCTATAAATACATCTACATTCATTAGATCATCCATTCGATTACGTAACAATGAATGATCCCAATCCCACCAATGGGATTCGAGGAGTCTCTCAATAATATTATCTGGAAAACGCTTTTTTATCACTTTAGCAGCCACCCCCACAGCAATTTCGTAAGGGCCAACATCTTTAGTAACGACTGCACCACTACCGATGATTGCCCCTGTAGCGATTTTTACTCCAGGCATGATGATAGCTCCATGTCCAATCCATACATCATGTCCTATTTCGCATTTATGACTCCTTCTCCACTCAAAAAACTCGTGATCATCCTGCTCTTCCAATTCATACATTTTTCTCCTGTAAGTAAAATGATGTTGACTTACTCGCCACTGAGGATGATTACCAGGATTTATCCTTACGCTATTGGCTATAGAACAGAATTTACCTATTTCTGAGTAGATAATTGAAACATTACCTGCAGTATAACTATAATCACCAAAAACCGATTCTCCCATTCTCGTATGAGCCTGTAATTCTGTCCATCCACCTATCCTACTATCCCGAATAATACAAGTAGGGTGAATATACGGCTTATCACTCAATTTTCTACCCCCAGAAGCTGAAAAGAGCGGAAATTTTTTTATTTCATATTCCATGTTTATCTGTATAAAAATGGTATGTGGGGTAATCTGATCGAATTTGAAACTGTGATAAATTATTATAATACCTTAGTTGAGTATGCTGAATAGTAAATAATAAGTCTTCCCGTTCTATTTCTTTATTTAACTCAGATAGTACCTCAAAGATATGCGCTTTCGAGTTTTCTGCTTCAGGTCCAAAGTATGCATATGTAATGTGTCCTATAAATGGGCGAGTCCTCCTTATATCTATCTCATTAAGAATAGGATGTGTGTAAATAAAATCTCTTAGATTCTGTATAGCCTGATATTCAGTCCGTTCTTCAAAAATCCCTAAAAGGCCCATAGATGACCCAAATACACTAAACCCAATCAATCTCATTCTAATTGGATGTTGCAGTGGAACATGAGGTGCTTCATCAAATACGCGTTGGATTCTATGTGGATATTCTTCCAAAATACCATTTTCCACTATGTATCGCTTATACCTGTCTGCTGAAAGTGTATTGGCAATTGTCTGATGATAACTCGACAATGGAAGCATAAAACAAATACCCGGGTTACCTAGTCTGTGTTCAAGTCTGCTTCGATAGTATTCCAACCTCGGCATCAATGATTCATTACCAGGATTGCTCTCTACCATAGATACAATAGCAAACCCTGGATAGGATTCAGGGGTCCACTGCCCAGACTCATATCTGAATCTATTACCATATCGCAATCGATCTAACGATAATTTCAGTTGCTCCTCTGTAACATACCTCTTTTGTCTTTGCTGATATGGTTCAAAACCGTATTCGGATATTGTAGTCGCGTGTTCAGCCATTTTACTAGTTGATTGATAATTAGGTTGATTGAGTAATAGAATGGGTAGTAGCAATTTTTCCCCCAACGATATTATGTGTAACCAAGGGTATCTGATCTATCATTTCGAGGATCATAAGATCCGCATTTTTGCCTTTGGTAATACTTCCTGTCTCCCGTTGAAGTCCCATAGCCTCTGCAGGATTTAAAGAAACAAGTTGTACACTTTTTTCATAGGGTATTTCGTATTTTTCATTCAACGTAAACAGTGAATGCAGCATGGCTGGAGGATAATAATCAGAACATAAACAATTAATATTGCCTTCAGCTATACCCTCTGCAACGTGTAGATTTCCTGTCAAGGATCCTCCTCTTAGAACATTTGAAGCGCCTCCGATAACCGTCATCTTTTTATTCATAGCAAAATGCGCTGTTTGCATGTTCACGGGAAATTCACATATCCTTACACCCATCCTATACATTCTCTCGACCTTGTCTGGGGTGTCATCGTCATGTGAAGCAATAGGAATGCCTTTGCTATGTGCCAAATTGACCATCTTATACAATTGTTCATTACTGAGTTTAGGGGTATTTTGATGTTCCTGCAATGAAGCAAGTGCTTCTTCCTCTGTCTTACCCTTATCCATCATCGATTTAACATATAGCTCTTTGCCGTATTGTCCCTGTCCTGGGGTATGATCATTTATTGACAGTAGCTCTATACATCCTTGATCGAGTAAATCCATACATAATTCAAAATCATCTATCCCCGTTATCTCATATCTGAGATGGATTTTATTCCTTATCAACGTCTGTTGTTGAGCAAGTTCAAAAATCCTGTTGAACAGAATATCCCTGGGAATGGAAGAACCCCCTCTTGGAGAGGTATATCCAAGATACATGGAATGATATACCGTATGATATCCATTTCCACACATTTTGCGTTCCAATTCCCTCAGGGCAATTCCAATATCGAAATCCGCACGAGGTCTTGGAGCAATTTCATGTTCCAGGGCATCGGTATGAAGGTCTATAATTCCTGGAAAGATCCACTTTTGGGTACAATCTATGCGTGGTATATCTGAGGTAGAATCAGAAAGGGATCCTTTTGGAAATATTTCCTCGATGATCCCATCCTTAATCAGTAAAGAGGCGTGTTCCATTATCGCCTCTGGAAGTACTAGATTAGCATTAATTAACAATAGTTCATTCATGAACTTCAACTAGTTATATTAGATGAAAGGTTCATTTCCAATCTTCCATCTTGTAAATGTATCTTTCGATCGACCAACCGTTCTAATGTAAATGCATCGTGTGAGATACATATGACTGTTGTACCTACATCTTTCAACTCAAGTATTTTATCAATAACAACCTTTTTCGTTTTTAGATCCAACGAAGCAGTGGGTTCGTCAATGAGCAGTAGGCGTGGTTGAGAAATGATTGCCTGTGCAATATTGATTCGTTGTTGCTCTCCTCCACTAAATGTTGCGGGATATGCATCCCATAACTCACGTGGCAAGCCCAATATATTCAGTAATAATCTGGATTCTGCTCTTGCCTCTTCCCAATCCTCAGCCTTTTTTACTTTTCTCGAAGCAACTACATCTAAAGCAGTTACTCTCGGAATTACTTCCAAAAATTGCGAACAGTATTTGATTTCTTCCTTGCGAAGCGATATGACGATGTGATCTGGCGCAGAGGCCAGATCTACCTCCACTCCACCTTCTGTGCGATACATTATTTTGCCTTGATTGGCCAGGTACGTTCTGTATAGGCACTTCATTAATGTAGATTTACCAGCACCTGATTTTCCAGTTAGACCAATAATCTCTCCTTGCTCTATACTAAATGAAATTTCACTCAATGCGAGTATTTGTTTATCATTTAAGGTATGGAGAGTAAATGTTTTATGTAGATTTTCGACAGAAAGTATTGGCATTGCGTGTTGTTTAGAATCTTAAAGCATTGAACTAACAAGTAACTGGGTATAAGCATGCTGAGGGTCTTGTAAGATTTGGTCTGTAAGACCTGCTTCAACAATACGACCATTTTTCATGACTAGTGTGCGATCGGTGAGCATACGTATAACGCTTAAATCATGTGATACTACAATCATCGCTATTCCCAGTTCTTGTTGCAATTTTCGTATCAAATCCAGGACCTTAGCTTGAACCGAGACATCTAACCCAGTTGTTACTTCATCCAGAAAGAGCAATGGAGGGTTGTTGGCAATAGCTTTAGCAATTTGTACTCTTTGTTGCATCCCACCACTAAATGTTGCAGGCATATCATCCATTCTTGGAACGGGTACTTCTGTCCTATCCAACAAATAGGAAGCTCTATTCCGAATTTTTTCTACGTGGTAAAGGTCTGCCCGTAGCAATTTTTCCGCAATATTTCCGCCAGAAGAAAACCTGAAGTTTAACCCATCACGGGGATTTTGATAAACCATCCCCATCTTGTGATTTCGTAGATAACGTTTTAAGGGAGCAGATATATCCAACATATTCACTGTCCCATCCTTATACTCTTTTAGATAGGCATGTCCGGCTGTTTTTTCCAAATCGAAATACAGCAACTGTACCACGGTGCTTTTTCCCGATCCACTCTCTCCTACAATGCCCAGCACTTCTCCCGGATATAGTTCAAAATTGATTTCTGCACAGGCAACAATACTTCCTGTATCGGGGCATACGTTAGTACCAAAGGCCGGTCCGGTTTGTTGGATTGTTTCAGGGCCGGGATATCCATAGATCTTTGTCAAGTCCTCCACTCGAAGCAACCATTCAGGATTCTGTATAACGTCAGATGAATTCATGATCTATTTTTCAATTAATTGTACTTTGCGCTTTTCTATATAGGGATTTGAATGTTGTTCAATTTTCTCCTTCGTATCCCCATTTTTTTTATCCAAAAAGTTGCTGTCATTGATTACAAATGTCTTTGAACCATTATCGTGGTATAGCTCATCCATAAAAGCGGGTCCATATTGGGTTAATTCGCATAATTGAAAAGTAAAATCCTCTATATCAAATCGTACGTCTTCAAATTCCAGAGGTGTAACATTTGTATAAGGAGGGATTGCATATAATCTCTTCTCTCTACCTGCACCGAAAAGATACAAACACTCAGCCTGATGAAGATTGGGGATATCCCATCGAGGAATCGGGGAAGGGGACATTACGTACCTTTGATGTACTAACACGGGATATCCCGCTCCCACCATGAGTCCTCCAAATTTTACATAAGACTCATATAGAGAAACATACATTTTAGCATAATCCTTCTCCGCATGCATGCTCCGCGTCCTGAATTCATAGGGTTCTACTCTGCGAAGTGGTTCAGGCTGAGGGACCTGAAAAACCATAATTTGCTTATCTGTAAGCTTTTCTTCTGTAATGCGGTGACGGGTTTGAATAATACTTGCTTCAGCAGTATCGAAAGTAGTATCACAAGCAGTAGTTCTTTGCACAAAATCCCTGAGATTACAGGCATTTACGCTTGCATCACTGCCTTGATCGATAATTTTCAGTGTATCACTTTTTCCAATAATCGAAAGTGTTACATGAAGACCTCCCGTTCCCCAACCTCTGGAGATTGGCATTTCTGGTGAAGAATAAGGAACTTGATATCCGGGTATACAGATGGCTTTCAAAAGTTTTCTTCGAATCTCCTTTTTGGTAGATTCATCTATATACGCGTAATTATAGCTCGCACTGAATTTCTGGCCCTGTATCACTATATCTTTGTTACTTTATTAAAATGTAATAAACAGTTTATGCTGTTATTGCTCCCTCTCATCGCCTCTTTGACCAAGGTCCTCTTTTGATATATCTACTTTGTATTTTGGATCTCCATTTGTAGTAGATTGTAATTCACGATCTGCAATAGCCCTTCTAAGGTTATCTAACCCCGACTGGAAAGTGACGTAATGTGGGAGCTTTAAGTGATTAGTGAACCCCATTGCATCAATTCCATCGGTATGATATAGTACATATTCCTGATCGTTGACTGGAGCATCTCCAGGATTTCTCAATGTTCGATCAAGTATTCCCATACAGATGGCTTTTGTATCATTTTGACCAAAACAGAGTCCATATCCAATTGAAAAATATGGAAGCGAATTCTTTTTCACTGTACGCATCCTTGTTATCATTTCTGCCTCAGTTACTTCTACTTTCCCAACATATCTTTGTCTACCTGATCCATCGTTCACATGTACGCGTACACTGCCATACCTAAGTTCGCCCACTGTGGGATGTACTCCTTCAAATCCTCGCATGCTACTATATGCAAGAGCCATGATTCCACCTGTTTCAGCTCTGGCCAGCATTTGTAGCCTGGCAGATCTAGGAGCAGGAAACTTAATCGCTTCTCTCGTGATATCTACCAATGTATCATCCTCACCTTCCTGTACTGGTTTTAACAGGCCCTCACGCTTAAGTAGGTCTATGACCTTACCAAAAGTTTGTATCCCTGTAATCTCCTTTTCATCTATATGATGCTCAAGCTGTGAAAGGAATTCTTTGATCCGTTCGATATTTTCATTGGCTAGGTCTGTCTCCAGCAATCGCTGTGTGTAATCTTTGGTAGGACCTAATATCTGGCCTCCGGGAATTTCACGAAATGAGGCCGAAATCCTGCGTTTGACAAACATCTCTCGTGTATCAATTTTTCCGTAATAATTTCGTTGGAGAGTTGCCCGAAAAGCCCTTAGAATAAAAGCTGCTTCCAGTACATCTCCTTCTGCCTGCTTAAAAGCTATCGCAGCATACTCAGGGTCATAAAACCCACCCTCACCCATGATTTTATCCAATCCCAATCTAAATTGAGCCTGTATCTGTCCTATCTCCACAGGGTCTGTAAGATTTCTGATGCGGTAGTATTCCGCTAAATCTTTTGCACTGGCAATCGCATCAGTCCCGCCTTTTACTGCTACATATCCCATATCTTATATAATTTTTACCTAATTCGTATATGTTAACTTTATAAGATTGATTTTACTTTCAATACCTATTATGAGCCTGCAACTGTATAGTGTCAAGCTTTAAATTGCATTTGAGTGGTACGGGGTATACCTATGAACTTACCTTGAGAATCTGTGATAAAAACATCGACTCCCAAAGGATAAGCATCATTTAATATTTTCAATATCTCGACAATGGATGAATGTAGGTGTGATACATGTACAAACTGCTCCGAAGCAATTCCAGGACCACGAAGTATCAACACCGGAGATTCCCCAATCTCAGTAGAACTAAGTTCAGCCACTTGAATAATTAAGGTTGCACTTTGTTCTGGATACTTAATATTTCCTGTCTTAACATGTTGCAGGGAATCTGCAACCCGAGACGAATTTCCCTCCAAAAAGATGAAATCCGCATCATTGAGCGCTACCAAAGGGGCGTCTGTGTTTATCCGTAAGTATGTCTCCACTTCCTCTGAGAGCTCTTTACAATGAAACCCTACATCGCGATTGAGTAATGCAAAGCCGATAAGTGCGCTAGCAGTATTTAACTTTTCAGGAGGATGGATAGTATTATGTGAAAACTGATTGATCTTACCTGGCCTCGCCATTGCATCCATGATAACACGAAAATGTAATTGTGCATCATGTGTAGGATCATACGAAATTTCTTTAACCAAGGCAGTGTCTTATTTATATGTGAAAAAGAAAGACCTATGTGCAATCAAGCCTCTTCCATTAACTTGAAATCGACTCTCGTTTTAAGAATTTGATGAAACTCTTCTCTTTCCTTTGTTTCTATCAAACGACCCTGTTCGTTTACGAAATGAAGCACCTGTTGCCAGTTTTGATCTGCGATTTCACGCAGTGCGTCAATTACTGCAATACAATAACATCTTACTGGCTGATCTCCCAAACATATTCCATAGCCGATTTTATCGTAAATAGACACTTCACATTCCATGGTCAAAGCTTCTCCCAGATAAAAAGGTTGATTTTCTACACTATCGGCTGCCCCTATCATGGTCATACATTTAGAGGGATGCTTTAGAATTCGAATATCGTATTGAGGTTCTAATGATTCAACGAAGGTTTTCAACGCTTCCATATTACATTCTACCAACACGTAATCCAGGTTATATTCCATAACTTCATATTTCATATGTAAGAACAATGTAAAACTATGCAACAATTGTTTGTTAAGTATTAGCAGATCATAATAATAATATCTGAAATATCCGTATAAATAGATAAACGGAAAATTGAGGTAGGATGGTGTAAACAG
Source organism: uncultured Bacteroidia bacterium (assembly GCA_964652565.1). Classification (GTDB taxonomy): domain Bacteria; phylum Bacteroidota; class Bacteroidia; order J057; family J057; genus JBCCTX01. The sequence continues at coordinate 8,760 of CAZZEC010000126.1, read as the reverse complement.
AGATTAATACTTAGTACTGAATCGGTATCCCACAGATCTTACCGTTTCGATCATACTTCGATATTTTCCCATTTTCTTTCTCAAACCAACGACTTGTACATCAACGGAACGTTCAGTAGCCCAATAATCTTCACCATTCATTAGTTCTATAATCTGGTTTCGACTAAAGACTCTTCCTGGTCTCTTTGCCAGTAGGAGCAAAAGATTAAACTCAGTGAAGGTAAGATCCAGGGGAAATCCCTCGAGTAAAGCCTGATAAGTATCGGGATCTATCATTAACTCTCCCCTTTTTACTACATCAGGTTGTGATGATAAGGGCAGCTTAGACGCTTCTGACTCGTGGCCATTACCATTAATAGAGGAATGCCCATTTGAAGAAGAGTTGTTAGATGAGGGGGTTTGATGGGTATCTTGGTCCACGCGGCGGAGCAGTTCCGCTCTTTTGATTATCTTCTTTAAGCGTGTGATTAATTCTCTAATTCTAAACGGTTTAACAAGATATTCTTCTGCTCCGAGTTCCAGTGCAGATACGATGTCGATCTCATCATCTCTACACGTGATCATTACGAAGGGGATATGGGTATATCGGTTGTCAAATTTAACTGCACGACAAAATTCCAAACCATCCATGATAGGCATATTCCAATCACTAAGTATTAAATCGGGAGGATAACTCTCAAAAGACTCAAGCGCAGAGGGCGCATCTTGAAAAACGGAAACCTCATAACCTTCCTTTCTGAGACAATACTCAAGAAGATCAAGTATGTCCTGCTCATCATCTACCACATACAGATGTCGTTTAGACATGCAGATTTTTTTTTTAAATATACAGAAATTTACAGCCAGGACGCATTTATTTATATTAAAGCTTTATTAATTTTGTGTAAATTATAACTGAGCCCCGTGCCCTAAAGGGATCACTTCTATTTCCAAATTAGAAGTATTAAGAATCATCACTCCATTTGCTACCGGATCTCCATTTTTTTTGTAAAATCTTGCAATGCAAGGACCGTAAATCCATTGTAGTCTATTTTCAATAGTATATGCCCCAAAACTATGTTTCTCCCATACCTCTTCATTACAACTTGCAAACCCTGGGTAATGGAAGTGTCCGGTTATCCCAATAAGACATTCATTGCGCTCAATAAAATGTAAATGTGGAATAGCTTCTTGATGTAGCTTTGGATAAAAAGAGCGAGATCCGGTAAAATCGGGATAGGCAAAATGTGAGAATAGGATATTTATTCCATCATAAGTTTTGACGATATATTCAGGTAGCTGCGATAAGTATTGAATATCATCTTGTTGAAGCAAAGGGGGTAATTCAAAATCATCGTACAAAAACACCTTCCCTTCACCCAATTTCCTTTTTTCATCGAAATCGAGTTCATACCAATTTTCCGGATAAGCAAATCCATTGCTATAAGTTGGGAGTTTCTTGATATGATGCAGATCGTGGTTCCCAAGGATAATATCTGAACAGTTTTTCTTTAGTACTTCCAGACATTCATGTGCATTCCTCACATGTAAATGCCTGTAGTTTAATACATTGAATCCTGAAATATCTCCCAAGCATATTAACTCATCACAACCTCTTTGATCCAGTACATCTATTGCTTTTACTAGAGATAAAAGATCTTCATGCACATCTGTAAGAATACCCAATTTCATAGTTATGGTACCAAGTGAAACAATAAATAGTTATAAATTTATAACAATCTTTTGAAATCTTCATCTGTTGTTTATCACAAATATCATTTATTTACATGATCCGAATACTAACGCTCAACACCTGGAAATGTGATGGCTCGTATGACCAAAGAATACTTGCCATCAATCAACAATTATCAGAACTGAAACCAGATATATTAGCATTACAAGAGTGCTTTGTATCGGGTTCTGCTCAAGCAAATACTGCCAGGGCAATTGCTTCACATCTACACATGGATTATACCTGGGCTCCTGCAAGGTACAAACCCCGATTATTTAATGGTAAATGGGTTGATAGTTATTCGGGTCTAGCCATTTTAACATCTCATCAAGTGATTAAACATGAATGTATCCAATTACCAAATTCTATTCAAGATGGAGAACGAATCGCACAAATAACCACAATACTTTGTAATCGTATTCCCATTGCCATCATAAACGTACACCTTACACATCTCAAGGATGCTCACGATCTCAGGGTTCAACAATTGCAAACGCTAATGGCACACCTCAATGAACACTACAACGCTTCTTATTACTTTATTTGCGGAGACTTTAATTGTGAACCTGAGACACCACCCATAGAATTTTTCGAGCATACGTTTCAGGCAAAGCACAGCTACCATTTACTTACGCCTCCAAGTACACCACAACCTACCATACATAACAAGTGCATAGATTTTATATACACTATACCCAATCATGATCTCCCATATCCTACCTGTTTGCAATCTCAGATTGTCTTACACAAGGCTATTAACAATATATTTCCCAGTGATCATGCAGGTGTAATGGCATTATTTACTTTCTAATTTCGTTAACGACGATGGCATGCTCATAAAAAGATTGATATTTTATGATCCCATCCACCCAAACATGTGTAATGGCAGCATGATCATGCTTCAATTGAAAGCTTACCAGATCAGCTTTTTTTCCTATCTCAATACTTCCTAATTCATGATCAAATTTGAGCATTTTTGCAGGACGTAGTGTAACAAAATTTATCGCTTCATGTGGTTGATATCCTTCATTCATCATTTTTATTACGCTGGCGAGTAGCGTTGGAAAATGATAGTCACTACACAACATATCTACTAAATTCTCTTCCATGGCTTCGTGAGCAGCAAGATTACCACAATGCGAACCTCCACGATAAAAATTTGGCGCACCCATACAAACCCACATCCCTAATTCTTTTGCTCTGCGTGCAGCTTTCATGGTGGTAGGCATTTCAGCAAGTGTCGCGCCAAAAGTATACGCTTCATCCACATGCGAAGCAGTCGTATCATCATGACTTCCCAACACACAAGAGTCTGAAAGTACTTCCTGTATCTCTTTTCTATGATTGATATTGCTAAGTCTTTGTATCCTCGATTCGGCAAAGATCCGAGCATCTTCCAGACTTAATCCCCTATTTCTCGAAACACTTTGAATGTAGTGATCAAGGGTAAATTGCCTTTGGCCAGGAATACTGTCATTATATACCACTAAATACATGCTTTCCAGGTTTCTGATCTCATCAAGGTACTCAGGCAGTGCCGCAGAATTGGGATCTATCCTCGCATGTAAATAATGTCTTACCAATGTATCTTTCCTCGCTTGATCTATTTCGCGCGTGAGTGCTATCGCTTTGTCAAAGGTTCTATTCTTATCCTCATCTTCAGAAAAGCTTACTGCACTAAACAACGTCGTTATTCCACAACTTGCTGCACGAGCATCCATATAGTGAAGTGCGAAAGGCAGTGGAAAACTTGCAGAAGTACGGGGATGAAGCTCTTTTTCTATATAGTCTGAATGAATATCGATACAACCAGGAACCAGCCAGTTTCCATGTAAATCCACAGCTTCCGAATAGTGCTTTTCTGGAATAATATCAACAATAATTCCCTGTTCCACTTTGATAGATCCTTCGAAGTAACGCTTGGGCGTAACTACCTTTGCATTCGATAACAATACATCTTGCATAGTTGAATAATTAGAACTTCGCAAATATGCGAATAATCTATCTTAATTTAAGAGTTATAAAACAGAGCTTTTCTTACACATGAACAACTATTCGGAAATTACCCTTTGGCCTGTCAACTCGTTGAGTTCTTCTCCATAAATATCCTGCAGTTGAGCCTGAGAAAGTTGAGGTTTCCCATCATAAATAACTTTACCAGATTTAATAGCTAAAGTTCTGGTACAGAATTCTGCAGCCAGCTCAGGTTGATGCAACACTCCTACGACAGGAATTCTATCAGCAAGTGGTTGCAATAATTTCATAATATTTGCTGCATTACCTGGATCGAGATTCGCGATGGGCTCATCAGCCAAGATTATATCGGGCTTTTGGTAAATAGCTCTGGCTATGGCTACACGTTGCATCTCTCCGCCACTCAATGAATTCACTTTTCGAAAAGCTAGATCCTCAATTTTCACTTGGGATAAGGCCGCCAAGGCTTCTTCAGCCTCTTCATCTGTAAACCCTTGAATAATACTTCTCCAGGTCGAAATGTTACCCAACCTCCCGATTAACACGTTTTCAAGAGATGTTAGTCTTCCCACTAAGTGAAACCCCTGAAAAATCACTCCTATTTTACGCCTGACCCTCCTAAGTTCCGTTCCTTTTAGTTGGCTAATTGCCACCCGTTTTCCCGATTCTAATGTCAACCATACTTCCCCGGAAGTAGGTTTCATTAATCCATTTAAACACCGCATAGTCAGAGACTTCCCTGCACCACTGGGACCGAGTATACTCAAAAACTCCCCTTTTTCTACACGAAAACTAATTCCTTTTAACAACTCTTTCCCGTCCGGCAATCGTTTGACAAGATCAACTACTTCCAACATATACTAATGGCTTAATTGATGTTAATCTTTCTATATGAATCAAATAGAAATGAATGCTAATATTACTACGTATTGTTAAGCTGAAATTAAGCCCATTGTTAATCTTATGTTAGAAGTAAATATTATCTTCCACTAAGTAATACTACTTTTACACGTTAAGTTTACAACCCTTTGATGACTCCCGATGGATGCTTGTTAAACATAACAAAGTTTTAAAGAATGAGTTTTCAACATCGCTGCATGGGGTTCACGTTTTAAAGTTGTAAAGTAGTATTACTTACTTTGGAATTATTTCTAACTATCCGTTTTTTACCTTGAGAAAATAAACAATCACACACCTCATGAAATCATCCATACTTTGTCTCAATCTACTTTTAGCAATAATCACTTTATCTGTTGTAAAGGCTCAACAAAACACACCAGATGTTGTCTCTTCCCTACAAGCTATTTCGTCTCATCCATCAAAAACCTTTATTCCCATACAAGACATACCTATTCCTTCAGGTGGACACTTACAAGGAGTACAATATACATTGAAAAATAATAGACCCTACATCTACCTATCTGGAAGCTCCGGTCGTGAAGCTTACTTGCTGGAAATGTCAATAGATTCTATGTATCAACTCAGACAATATTATGTACTGGATTCAATGCCCATGAAACACGCTGGAGGTATTCAAGTATTTCCCCCATATCTTGCAGTAGGAATTGAAGATAATGAATCCAGAGATACGTCAAATATCCATATTTATCATATCAACAATTTTAATACTCCCGTATTGACCATACCCAGATCAGGACCTTTTGAAAAAGCTACAGCTGGAGCAGTTGCTATTGTTAACCAAAATGATGGGTATTTGATTTTAGTTGCAAATTGGAATTCAATGGATATAGATATATATGCCACCCAATGTATGAACCTGGCAGACCCTGAATGTCAAGTATTACACTTACGAACATGGAGTAAGTCAACAGCAGATATGTCTACATGGATTGATCCAAATTTCTTATCCTATCAAAACCTAAATTTATTTTGGGATAGTGAAGACAGTCTAATGATGGTAGGGTTTGCAAGAAACAAAGAGATAGATGTGGCCGATGTATTCCTTGTAGATTTGAGTTCTGAAATTGCTTCTCAAGATATGTTACAGAAAATATACCATAAACCTTTTTACCCTGAGAAAACGAATTTTAGTGCAGGAGCAGGTATGTACTGGAATGGAAAACAGATAAAAGTCTATAGTTGTGATCACCACCATGGTGTGGTAGAAGTATTTGAATAATTGACTTATACCTAAGATATGAGAGCAGAATTTGAAGTAGGGACAGGTTAATTCTTCATCAAATCACGACAACACTTTATATTAAGATTACAATTAATTTACAACTTATATAAAGATTGACTGCTCACAATTAAGCTTACGTATCATGAATTACATCCATCTACTCATTATCCTCGTTTTATTACATTATGGACCTACCTCACCACAAAAGTATATACCATTAGAAAGTACTGAACCCGTATATAAGCTCATCGCTCACCGAGGAGGAATTGTAGAGGGAAGATATCCTGAAAATACTGAATCTGCCATTAATGCTGCTGTAGAGCGTGGATACTGGATGCTCGAAGTAGATATAAGGGAAAGTAAGGATGGCAAGCTAATCGTTCATCACGATAGAGATTTTAGAAGATTCTACAATGACGAGCGGCTAGTAGCAAATATGACATGGGATGAGATCAGCCAACTGAGATCCGTTCAGGGAAATGAGCGTCCGCTTCAATTCTATGAGCTAGCTGCTCTGTGTAAAGGCAAAATAAGAATTATGATGGATACTAAGGGACCCTCACATAATCAAGCATTTTATGAAGAGATGGAAAAGGTCCTCCGAGAAAACCAATTATTGGAAACGGCATACTTTATTGGAACTCAAGAATCGAAAGACTATTTCAAAGGAAAGGCAAGAATAAGCGCAAATCGTGAATCACTCAGTGAAGCCATAGAACATGGAGAAAATGTTAGCGAACTATATTTTTTATTTGAACATGGAAATGAGTTGGATGTCCAAACAGTAAAAATGGCTCAATCGCACCAAGTCCCCGTTGTACCTTCTGTCAACTTATTTCACTATGATAATGAATCACATATATCAGGTGCATATAGAGACATTACCTGGCTAAAAGAGGAAGGCGTAACAGAATATCAGATCGACTCGGAATACGACAGATGGTTATTGTTCCAAGGTCCCATTACCCACGGACCTGTGTTGGGACATACTACTCCAAATTCCATTCACATTTGGGCTAGATTTGACTCACCGGGAAAACATACACTTATATTATTACACCCCAATGGTGAAACGTCTAAATTCGATACAGAGGCATCACTCGCCAATGATTTAACGGCTACTTGGAAAATTACGGATTTAATACCAAATACAAATTATAAATACACAATTGACAAAATTGAAAAAGTCCACTCCTTTAGAACACCCAAACCCTACAGTACACCACAAATTACTACACTGGTTTTAGGATCGTGTATTCATGACGAATGGGGGCAGTCCTACCCCATATGGAAAGAAATGTACAACCAAAACCCTGATGTATTACTACTTCTGGGAGATACTCCATATATAGATGCAACCAATCCCCATTATCAACAACGAAGATATAGAGAGTTTTATACCATGAAGGAATTCGAAAGCTTCATACAAAAAATACCCTTTTACAGTATTTGGGACGATCATGATTTCGGAAAAAATGACACTGATGGGAATCTGTCAGGCAAAGAACATTCGAGGGAAGCGTTCATGATGTATCGCCCAAATCCTTCCTACGGAGAAAATGGAAAGGGTATATATACATCATTCAGAATGGGGGATCTGGAAGTATTTCTCCTTGATACCAGATGGTTTGCTGGAACAGAGCCCTCTTTTGCAGACCCTAAATTACCTACACTGATTGGAGAACAACAATGGGAATGGTTGAAAAAAGGCCTCAATGAATCTGATGCATCATTCAAAATCCTTGCATGTGGTATGATCTGGAATGGAGCTACAAGACCCAATAAACCTGACCATTGGGATAATTATGAATATGAGAAAAAGGCGCTGTTCAAATTTATTAATAAGAATAAAATTTCTGGTATTATACTCGTTGGAGGAGATATACATCGGTCTCGTTACTTGCTTCACAGCACGCAGGAATTGGCAGGGTATGATATTCCGGAATTCATTACATCTCCGATGCACGAAGGGGTAATAGCGTCAGCTAACACACCTCATCCCGATCTGGTATACGATAGGGGTGTTCCTGAATCTTATTTAATAGCAGAGTTTGATAGTCAAGCAGATACTCCTACAGCGAAGTTTATCTGTATGACCATAGATGGCACAGTCCAATTTACGGTAACACTAACCCAATCTGACTTATCACATTGAAATACATCCATTTAATAACTTATTTATTCCTATGTACCTAACTATTATTCTGTCAGTATTTCTCATTCTCGCAACGCAATTGCACGCACAAACTCCTGCGTCTTCAGATCATTCTTTGAATGTAATGACCTTTAATATCAGATATCCCAACCCCAATGATGGATTGAATTACTGGCCTAGAAGAAAAAATCTGACTGCCAGTATGATCCGCTTCAATGAAGCCGATGTTGTAGGCTTACAAGAAGCTTTTCGAAGTCAATTGGACGATATGACAGCAATGCTGCCAGACTATGCTTGGTTTGGAGTATGTCGTACTTCTGGAGACACAATCCCCGACCCTGATAACGAATTTTCTGCTATATTCTACAAAAAAGACAGACTGGAACTTTTAGAAGGGAGTACTTTTTGGCTTTCAGAAAATCCTGATCGTGCTGGAGTAAAAGGATGGGATGCAGATTTACCAAGAATCGTAACCTGGGCAAAATTTAAGGACAAAAAAAGTGATAAGATGTTTTATCACTTTAACACACACTTTGATCATAGAGGGCAAGAAGCCAGAAGAGAAAGTGCTAAACTTATATTATCCAAAATTAAAGAGATTGCACATGAAGAACCGGTTGTTATTACTGGAGACTTTAATGCCAGACCTGAATCTGTTCCTTATCGCACCCTCGTAGATGAAAATAATCCTGACCATATTTTTGATGCATATACAGTAACTCAAATGCCTCACCATGGCCCTGCAGCGACCGGAACGAGTGGATTTTCTTTTCCAGG
>CAZZEC010000125.1:0-18059 GCA_964652565.1 uncultured Bacteroidia bacterium | reverse complement strand
CGTTCTCTCTGGCTCAATAGACACTCGATGATAACATTGACATTTCTTTGCGTTTCTCTATTTGGTTATTCGTTTTCTTCATTGTTACACTACAAATATATCATAAGCAATCCTGAAAAAGCTTTGATCTTCGCCTACAGGAGTGCTACCTAAGTCAAGTAGGAATTCTAAAGCGATGAGTGGTAGAAGTAGAAGTGTATTTGATGATGATAAGAACGATATATACATTTTGGTGTGCTAATGATCCTAATTTGCTTGAATAAGCAGAGAATGTGAGTTAATTTTTGCGGATAAAGGGCCTGAACTTATATATGATTATGATGAATGACTGAGAAGGAAATTATCAAATGGATTACTTCTAAGAGAGTCCAACTTAAAGGTTGGGAACAACTCAACCACTATCTACTTTCCACACTATTCTTTGTGGGAATAATAGTTGAATTTGGAAAAATTTTTGTGTCAAATGCTGAAATTCGAGTTCAGACAATATTTTTGTACCTGGTGGCAGGGACATTTTTCTTTCTTCTTCAAAGAAGAGCATTACGATTTACGGTAATTGAAACGCAGAAGCCAAGAAAGGAAATCTTGAGTGCAATTAAGAAAACAGGCGAAGAGTTAAATTGGAATATTTATACTATCCAACAACATCTCATTGTTGCTAATACCAGTCCGAAATGGACTTCAGGAAGTTGGGGAGAAAGAATAACAATTATTCTATATCAAGACAATGTTTATATCAATAGTATGTGTGCGCCTGATGAGAAATCATCTATATACGCGAATGGAAGAAATAAAAGAAATGTAAAAACGTTAGTTAAAAATATAGAACGATAATCTGCGCAAGTAATGATAAAATGAATGGAAACAATAACTGGGATAGAAACAGCATATGGAGTAATTACTGGCAGAGACGGTATCTATCTCGATTCTATGTTACATCCCAATGAGGCCACATTAATTTTAAAAGGTCAATTTTTTACATCCCTGGGTTTCAAAGCGTATGAAATTACGTTCTTTGACATCATCTATTTGCTTTCTATTGAATTAGACTTTGACGAAAGAGTTTGTATGGAGAGCTTTGGATATGCAGAAAACTCGATAGTCATCGAAAAATTCAGAAAAATGGATCACTCTGATAAAATAGAGACCAATCATCTTCATTACTACTTCCGTACTTACGATACCGTATTTGAAATAATTGCTCAAGGATATGAGTTAAAAACATAAAGAAGGCTGCCGGTATTCTTTTTGTGTATTGAGACCTATCATAAATATCATCATATCTAATTATCCAAATTTGGAAAAGAATCGCTACTTATTTGTAATCCTTTGCGATCATTTATGCCTGTCTGGAATGGGATTGTTTTGATGAAAATCAAACTAAGTTGACGTTCGACTACCTAAAAGTTCAGCTAGTTGATAAACAATTTCCATTAGTATGACGATCTCTCGCAATTATTTCTAGGATTAAAAAAATAGTAAAAGAATAAAACTTTTCTCTGTTTTAGCTCATCTATAGATAGTTATCAATAACTATTTCACCCATATCCTTTGAAATAATTGACATCATACTCTTTAATTCCCTATCAACCATTGCTATGGGAATACGTTGACTTTCGTGAATTAGAGTAAAACCATACATTATGCAAAACAAACTATTGAACAGCCATTATCCTATACTCATCCTTTTGATATGTTTTGTTTGTCTCTCGGTTCAGGCTCAAGATTCCCCCAGTCTTCGTGTAGAGGATAAGGTAAGAATAAAAGAAGCGCAGGTGATTGCAAAGAAGTATGGAGACGCGATTTGGAAAGAATTTAGTCAGACCCCTTTTACCATCTTACTGGTAACAGATGAATATGAGTTTTTAATTAATCATCCCTATCCTTCGGATGAATTTGAATCTTTGGGGAAGGATGATTATCTGGATGCTGAAATTTATTACAGACAACAGCAATACAATAAGTCCTTCCTGGCGACCTTTCCTGCAGTAAATGGAGTAAATTGTATCGTCATTGGAACACCAGAAAATACACAACTCAATTCTACCGCGTGGATTATTACGCTTTTGCATGAACACTTTCATCAATATCAATTTAATTCCCCTCATTATTTTCAGGATTTAGCAGCGCTAGGGCTTGATAATGGTGATGAAACTGGGATGTGGCAATTGAATTATCCCTTTCCTTACGAAGATCCCGAGGTTGTAAAAGTATATGAATCTTATACCCAGCAGTTGAAACATACAGTCGAAGACATTGACTCTGACAGATGGACTAAGAATTATCAAAAGTTATTGAAAAAGAGGAACCATTTGAAAGATGTACTTTCAGAAAATGATTATAAATATCTTTCCTTCCAATGGTATCAAGAAGGCGTGGCAAGATATACGGAGTACGCATTGTTGGAATTGCTAAGAGAGCATATTCCAAGTCAGGATGTATTGGCTATCAGCGACTTTGTGGAGTATGATGAATTTATAGAAGACTTTTATGCAACTCATCTGAACAATGTAACCAACTTGAAGATAGACGAGCATCAGCGACTGACTGTTTACGATGTAGGGTTCGCTGAAACCCTTATTATTCGGAAAAAAAATCCCAGTTGGGCTAATAGGTATTTGACAGAAAAATTTGATTTGTTCAAGCTTCATTAATTATGTTTTGACACAACAAAGCTTGTAGCGTTTTTAATCGAATACATAACCTTCCAGTCAGAACATATATCAAAATTAATGACTGAAGAAGAGATACGAGGTAAAATAATTGTAGATTGCTATGACGATTATGAAGTAAATATGGGATGGTATTATTTTTTGAAAAAGCGTTGACATTTCTATTTGAATTAATAATGCCACTTAAGACAATTCAAGAAGTTTGAATAAAAGAATAAATAGAAATGGATGAAAAAACAGAGTTATATGACAAGCTGGTAGCAACGATACCAGATTTGAAAGAAATAGTAAAAACGCGGTCTTAAAATGAAATATAAACTAATAGTCATATTAATACTATTAGCGAATACCCCTGCTTTTTGCCAACAGACCATATTATGGGAAATTAGTGATAGTATGACACACAGTGTATCCTACATATTGGGAACTTTCCATCAATTTGGGAACTCTTTTGTAGATTCTATCCCAGAAATAAAAGAAAGCCTTTTGAAAACGCAGATTGCTATCTTTGAGTCTATTGAAGATACAGAAGAAACAAGGGCATTCATCGAATCACGGGTTGCATCTGATGAAATTAAAAAGAATATAAAGAAAAAGGATCTAAGAAAACTTAAATTGCTAAGCCAGGAATGGGGAGTAGACATATATAAATTAAAGCCATTAGAGATCAGTATTAAATTACAGCAAGAATTCTTGAAAATTAAATGTAATACTACCGTTTCAACCGATCGTTGGACACACTTTGATGATTATATGATTCACCTGGCAGAGGAAAATGGTATTGAAATAATGGGCTTGGAAACGAGTAGCTTACAGTTAAGTTTTTTGAATCATGAAATGGGGCATCCAAATTGGAAAGATGAGAGGAAAAGAATCAGTTTTTGGTTAAGTCAAATCGAGCGTGAAAATATAGATGAAGTACATTGCCTATCAGCTAATAAATATAGGGTATTTGATATTAGGTATCAATTTCAAGAAGAATGTGAAAACGATATCTTAAATCAGAAACGAAATGAAAATTGGTTAGAAATGTTACCTACCCTAATGAGAGAAAAGAATTGTTTTATAGCTGTAGGATATATTCATTTAAAAAGAAAATGTGGACTTCTTGAAAGCCTAAAAAAAGAAGGATTCACTGTCCAGCCCGTTGATCTTGAAAAAACCGTTGAGTAATCAAATTGTCTGATCGCGTTTGCTGACCGACACCCAGTCGGTAACTCAAACAAAGCACGTCCATAAAGACAAGCTACATGAAAAATGTTCTTTTATGCCTATTAAAATGTATTGGACTTGGCCGTTCGTATTGGAAAGTGAAATTGGCAAAATGTCCTCAAAGGAATGACTTTTGTCTTAGGAGTTTATGTATTGGAATAATAATATGTTAATGGTGAAAACTAGTCCATGAAATTTGAAGATTCCATATTTATTGAAGCACCTAGCGAAAAAGTGTTTGCCTTTTTTGAGCTAATGGAAGAGAACTATCTTCGATGGCATCCCGAGCATCGTAAGTTTGAGTGGCGAAAAGGCAATGGGTTAGCGGTAAATAATGTATGTTACTTTGAGGAAGAAATTGCAGGGCAATTGCTGAAAAAAGAAACTCGTTTTACTCAAATTGTTCCCTATCGCTATATAGAATTCACCATGGTTCAAAGGTTCTATCGATGGTTTATACCCAAAATGACGTTCGTCTTTGAGCCCCAAAAAGACGGATGCGTATTTACAGGGCAAGTATTTCTCAGGGGAATAGGCCCCATTGGGAAATGGGCACACAGAAAAGAGTTTACAGCCGTTCGTCAACACATGAAAGAGGAAGGGGAAAATCTGAAAAGGATTATTGAACATGCTTGACGTTAATGAATAATTAATCCCTATCATTGTCAGACATATCCAGGATATTAGACGAGCTATGCAACATATTAAGTGGTTTGAACGGACCTTCGATTTTTCTTTTCATGAGAATATATTTCCTTCCATCTTAGAAAGACTGGCTGGAACACCTATACGATTAATAGCCAAGATTGAACAAATCCCTTCCAAATGGCTGGAAGTACGAATAAATGAAACATGGTCTATCAAGGAAAATATTGGTCATCTCATCGATTTAGAGCCATTATGGCAAGGTAGACTGGACGATATATTAGCAGGTGAAGAATACCTAAGACCCACCGATTTAACAAACTCTCAAACTGACCTCGCTCAACATAACGATACCGATATCAATGTCTTACTGACTCATTTTCAGGAGTTAAGGGAAGTGACGGTGAACAAATTGGTTGACTTATCAGAAGATGACATTTACAAATCTGCCAAACACCCCCGGCTCAACCAACCCATGCGTACCATGGATTTGTTTTTATTCGTAGCCGAGCATGATGATCATCATTTGGCGAGGATCACAGAGATAAGAAATTCTCTCAAAATGGGTTAATTATAACGGATAGTCTAATAAATGAATAGCTTCGAAGAGATATTTTTAATGTATCAAAAATGAGATCGAGTTAAAAGAATTGGATTTTATGAAAAGCTATTATTTGGATTCACAATAATGAATAGAGCGTTATGGAATACACCTAAAGATTCTGAAGAAATAATAATCGAAAGCCTAAAATGGTCAAATGAATGATCACATAGAATCTGGAATATACTCTTTGAATAAAAAAAGGGTACAATTAGAGAGGCGATAATTGTTTCTCAAGGTAGTCCATGCTCTATCTTATGACATATCTTTTGTTTTCAAGATATACTTCTACATAATAGTGATTATCACGTTTGATTTCTTATGGACTTTAGATGGATATCAAATTATTGAACATAATGCGTTTTTCAAATGTCTAAAAGGCTGGAAATTCTTAGCGATATCCTATACGAATTGAGTCGTGATAATCATTAATGTATTTATAAATAATATTTTGCTATTATAGATACTAACATCACTACTGGATAACAGATTCACAAAGGAATATGAAGTTTGAATTTTATTTCGTAGGAATATTAACATTATACGTGCTTACCTCATGTAAAAAGCAGATTGTATATGAGAAAGTAGAAGGCGAATATCCTTTTAAGATAAGTATGGAAAAAGGAAACGTTGTATTGGATTACGCTTATCCAAAAATAATTAATGGATACCCAAAGATGAATAGGAAATTTCATTTTGAAGGTTGTTATTGACATGTTCCTTACCGAAACAAATTCAACGATCCCTGCTTGACCTGATGAACATCCTCTCCCTCTCTACGACATGTGAATTCTGCTTTCCAGAAATATACCCCTTCTTTAGCCATTCCCAAACTGGAGGTGCCATCCCATGCATCTGTTACATCGTTTGTTTGAAATCTTATACTTCCCCATTGGTCCCATACCTTCAATTGATAGTTAATAACTCCTGGATTTAGCTCTGGTGCATACATATCGTTAAATCCATCATTATTAGGGGTAAATACATTGGGGAATAACCCTTCACAACTACATTCCTGTATGTCTACATTGAAATACTCTCTCTGACTGAAGCATCTGGACTCCACATCTACCCAATATTCACCTGACTCCGATATTCCGATTGCGTTCGTAGTATTTGCATTATTCCATTGATAGGTGATGCCTTCTCTTGTTGCAATTAACTGTATGGAATCATTATGGCAGATGGTGGTATCCCGAAAAGGAGGGTTCGCTTCAGGAGTATCAAATGAAATGTGAATAGAATCCGTATTTGTACAGATTCTATTATCTGCCTGCACCACATATGTTCCTGGAGCGTCTAATAGAAATGTGAGCCCTTCAACGTTATCATTTAAAGTATAATAGATTCCTTTTTCGGGGAGTTCTAGGGATAGCATCTCTCCAGGACACAGCGTAGTATCATTTCCCAGGGTCAATTCAGGTACTTCGGCGGCATTAATTTCTATCGTATCTTTTCTCATGCACCCTCGTATTTCCATATCCAGAATATAGGTTCCAGGACTATTCACCACCCTGGAGGTATCCTGGCTACCATTCTCCCAGAATATTTCTGCATCGTCTGTCATTGCGACACCTAGCGTAAGTTCCTCCCCAGGACATAATGAACTATCTTCAGCTACAATGAGTGGTTCTGGAAAACGTTGTTTGCAAGGTTCTACAACCACCTCATCGATGTAGAAATAGGTACCCAATTCCGGTCTTTCATCACCAGGACTCTTTTGTAGTGATGTATGCTCATTATCCTTGAAATTACCAATTACAAGGTGGAGTTCATCTCCTTTGGCTTCGTAAAACCCATCTACAAGCAACCAGTCATTGAAATGATTGATAAATCTACTATCTGGATTAGAAATCGCTGGAGTAAACTCGAGAAGGTTAATGTTGGGAAATATGGTATCACTAAAGGCCAACCCAATATCGTCGGAAATGTATTGCGCACTATCTCCCACGCTTACCTTAAAACTGATGTAATACATTTCCCCTTTTTCCAATGTATCTTTCATTTGTACGGCTAAGTATTCCCGATATACCTCTCCTCTAAATCCAAGAGAAGGGTGTAGCCACGTCCTGATCCCTGCATATCCACTTCCTGCGGCTGGATGTTGATACCCCCAGGCATTTTCAGGTATACCCAGATAACCCCTTTCGCCGCAGCTATGTATGAAATCTGTAGTTTTTCCATTAGGTGAATACCAGGGTTCTGCCAACTTGATTTGCCCCTTTGTATAGGGACATTCAGCATATACCGTGAAATTGGGATTGGGTACGAGATTTTGGGTCCATCCACAAGTAGTATATAGAAGCAAAAGGGATACACATGCCCCTAAATACCACCTTTGCATCACTAATATACAGCACCTTAGTATCACTATGCGATTGGGTTAATCCAGTATTTTCCTTTAAATCTAAAGATACCAAAAAGACTTTGTAGGATCAATCTTGATACATATAAAATAATCTGAGGTCTCGTACGTTTATATTAAACAAATACATGTGTGGCTAATACTTGCGCCTGAAATTACAAGCATATAGTATTTGATCGTGTGTGTGATTCAAATTTATTGTTCTCTTACTGAATATTAGTACTTAAATCCCTGTAAAGTACAATTTATGATTCAATAATTACCTTTTGTTCAGTATTTAAATAAGCTCTTAAAAATTTATATTTAAATATCGAATTAAAAATTTGTATATTTGGATCAATTTTGTTGCTTTGAAGAATCTATGAGGAATTGGAAATCATTTTTTTATACCATCATTGCTTGTATACACCTTCCTGTTATCTCTTTCGCTCAAAATCCTGATAACGATTTATTGTGTAATAGTGTCGAATTAACAGTTGACGCTACATGTAATAAATCGACCAATGGCAATTTGAAAAATGCTACCCGTGAATCAGATGAGCCCTCGGGAAGCTGTTTGGATGAGGAGAGAGGTACACTTTGGTATCACTTCACGGCTCCGCCTGAAGGAAATATCATTGTGTCTACCAATCATCCTTGGGGAAGAGCCAAGGATGTGGATATCACCCTTTATCATGCGCCATCATTGGACTGTGCTGCACCTGAGACATTGGAAGTTATTGCTTGTAATAAAGATGAAAATAGTAGTTTGACTTTTCTAAAAGCCTCGATAACTGCTAGTGTTACTCCCGGAGATACCTATTACGTACAGGTTCAGCCTGGAGAAAAAGTTAATCATGCACAATCTTCATTAGGCTTTTGTATAACGGTAGAATCCGTAGAAATACCACTGAATGATGATCCTGCAAGGGCATTATATATTCCAGTCGAAGATACCTGTAAAATATTTAATAATATCATGGCCAGCGTATCTGGGCCAGAAGAACAGGTCATTGCTCCTCTGCCTGTTTCTTCAGGAAATAATGGCGGATGGATAGAAAATGAAATTCAACATTCCGTTTGGTTTAAGTTTGCTGTTCCTGCGAGTGGAGTAGTAGAAATCAATACATATGACGTGTTTGCCATTTTCAACGGAAAAGTCAATACAACCTTTAACACACAATTAGCCATTTATCAAGCGGAGAATCCTGCCGATTTTTCTACGTTTGAATTGATGGGAGCAAACGATGATGTGTTTTCTACCTTGGCAGGAATCAAACTTACCTGCCTCACTCCTGGAGATACCTTATACATATTAGTAGATGGCTCTACTGAAACAATAAGTGAGGGTATTGCAGCCTCTGGGAAATTCCTTATTGATATACGTGAAGTGTCTGTTCGCAACATGGACCTTACAGCTACGACCTCAAGTCCAGTTTGTGAAGAACTCAATAATGGATCTATCCTCACGAGACTCACGGGTGGAGTTGGCCCATTTTCCTATCAATGGAGTAATGGAGCGAACACACCAAACCTCATACGTACCCTTGGTACGGGGACCTATACATTAACTATCCGAGATCAATGCGATTCTGTCCTTACTGAATCCTTCAATATATCTCCTCCCGAATCTTTATCGGTAAATGCAGGTATTGATACAGCTGTATGCGAAGGTGATGAAGCAGCTATATCACTAAAGCCCGTGATTACAGGAGGTACTCAATTAGACATAGATCGTATCTATAGCATAGACTATGATGTCAGAAGAGATAGTAATATTATTGTAAGGTTTCCATTTTCACAAACCAGCCAGGTTGATACACTATACCAGGTTGTACCAGAGGATTTTCGCAATTTCCGCATGACTTTGCATCAAGGGAGATTGATAGCAGTAAGCTTGGGAAGTAATGCTTGGTTTGAAATTGACCCTTCAAAGGAGTCTATTGCTATATTAGATACCTTGCCGCCCCTGGACAACGAGTTTTGGCAAGGGATTGCATGCCATCCAGAAACTAACCAATTATATGCCATTTCTGGAGGCGTTGATGCCAATGGAGATCCATTCGGCCATTTATATGAGATAAATATTAATGAGCCTGACGTATCGCTCAATTCATCCTTCCAGGGGATTGCACCTCAGTGGCTTGCTATCGATACCATGGGTAATTTCTACACTTCTGATTTCTTCTCTGGATCACTATTCCAATTATATCCCAGATCCCAGAATTATGAAGAAATTGGTGAAATTAACATCGCCTCTAATCAGATCGAAGATGCTGCTTTTGATCCCTCTACCAATCGTCTGTATATGATCAGTAATTCCAGTGAGGGAGCTGAATTATGGCAACTAAACACCAATAGTGCTTTTGCCATGAAGGAAAGTCAAATATTGGGGACAAATACTCTGACAGGTTTCGCCATTTTGAAAGATACGCTATCTGACAAGTTAACGTTTAACTGGGAGTCGTCAGGTAATATAACTAATCCTTCTCAACTCAATCAGGTAGTCTTCCCTGACACTACTACTCAGTATATATTATCGGTATCTGATGCATGTGGAACCACCACCAGCGATACCTTTACAGTAGAGGTAAAAAGTGGACCGGAGATTGCCCTGGAAAGTTATCCCGATGAGGGCAACAAAAATGGAGCAATATATGCAACAGCTACAGGAGGTACTCCTCCTTATACATACCTATGGAATAACGGAGCTACCGAAGACAGCTTAACCAGATTAGTTTCTGGAATCTACACCGTACAAGTAATAGATGCTTTGGGATGTATCTCAAGAGATACAGTTGAAGTGCCATTAAATATCAATACCAATTTGGCCAGAATGCTCGAGGCAGGGATTACCTCATTCCTTTTATTTCCCAACCCCGCTCAGCAAAGTATCATGGTGGAACTCTCACTTCAGCAAACGGATGCATTGAGCATTTATCTCTATGACCAGCAAGGGAAAACCCTTCATAGGGAGGATTATTCAAAAGTACATACTATTTCACATAATATACCCTTGGACAACTTACCCTCTGGAATGTACATAGTACAAATACAAACCTCAAAAGGGTATACCGCCGAGCGTTTTGCTGTAGACTAAAGAAAAACAGATTCATATAATTACAAGTCCCGTAAACGTCGTCTACGGGGCTTTTTTTATTTTTTTTCATTTCTCGTTGTCACTTTCCTGAGTCTTTGTCGCGTTAGTGTATGAAGCTTTTTAGGAGAAAGAGAGTTGTTCTCCTTCAAGCAATCATGCTTTCTGTCATTAAACCATTAACGCAATTTCCATGAGACAACGAATTATTACATTATTGTTACCTCAATTGTTCTTATATATAGGACTATGCTCACATCTCGATGCCCAAACGGCCTACTTATCCTGGAATGTTACTACCCAAGGGAGTGATTATTATATGTATTTCAATCATGAATATACTGGAGGCAAATGTGACTGCGACAATGTCTATTCTATTAGTTTTACCTGGAACGGTGGAGGTAAAAAATCCTATAAAGGAAGAAAATCTGAAAATGTTGCCCTAGCTGTTGGCCCAGGTCAAACCCGAAGTTTTTCCAGATCGGGATCTATCGACGGGAAAAATAAAGTTGTAGGTATTTGTGCTAGCAATTGTTCATATACCTGGAGCAAAAAAGGAGGTATTAGCCGGACAACCAGGACAATCAAATCTCCAACAAAACTGTCTGTTAAGGATCGGGGACTAGGATATGTCTCTTTGACCTGGCAGAAGGGTACGGATATCCCCAGAACCAATCAATATGGCTACAAAGTATACCGAGATAATCGGGAAGAGCCGATAGCCACGCTACCTGGTTCTCAAACTTCCTTTGTGGATGAGACCGCTGAACCCAATAAGACTTATACCTACTATGTAACGACATTTACCAATAGTTGGGGAGGGCAGGAATCCTGGGCACCCAGTATACAGGCTTCTACTCAAGAAGTATCTTTTATGGCTTCTGATGGAGAATTCCTGGGAAGAACTCGCCTCAATTGGGACAATATTGCTGGGTCTGTAGATGAAATCCAGGTATGGAGAAATGATGAATTGCTGGAGAATCTCGAAAAAGAGGCCACTTCTTATTCTGATAATGAGGGGTTACCTGGCTTTACATACAATTACTATTTAAAAGTAGTTAGAAATGATGAAACCAAAACCTATCAAGCCTTATCTGATGGAGGATATAGTAGACCTAATGGAAAAATAAGCGGTGAAGTAACTGCTCCATTCGGTGGGCCTGTAGAAGGAGTATCTGTCTGTGCCGAAAGAATTACGAATGTACCTCAGGGAGAAACCCAGACTACTTACTGTACTACTACTGACGAAACGGGGTTCTACGAGATCAGGGATATTTATTACCATGAAGATGCTGAATTCCGTATTACACCCAGTAAAGATGACCATGGATTCAATCCAGGATCTTTAGAGCGTACATTGGATATCAACACTCCTTCCTATACGCAAATAAATTTTGTGGATACCACTTCATTCACTGTAACAGGTACAGTTGTACAGACTATAGCAGGTGATACATGTGGATTGGGAGGAGCAGAAATCTGGGTAAATGACTTGTTCCGAGGTGTATTGACAGACCGAGAGGGTAATTTCGTATTAACTGTTGACGAAATAGGAACATACCAATTCGAAGCAAAGTATCAAGGCCATGAAATGCAACCAGAGATAATTGAACAATTCATAGAACAGGATACAGAGGGACTCTTGTTTGCTGATATAGAGCAGCACAAAATCAGTGGAAATGTACAAGCTCCATGTAATATCTACATTGGACAGACAGATCTACGGATTTGGAGCACGGATGAGGGAGGAGCCTGTATTGATACAATTATCACTACACAAGAGGGCTCTGGATATTATGAGATCATGCTTCCTGCGAGAAATTACTATATGGAGATTGAGTCATTTCGACCCACAGATCCCAGTATCGTAAATGAGGAAGAATTTAAAGCATTTTTTACAGTAGATACAGTAAATATTACCCTTGAAGATGTTACCAATGATTTTATTTATAGAAATGCGCCCACGATATTATTAAATGGATTTCCTTCCAAGACGTGTGTACAAGGTAAGCTACCCATTCTGGAGCAAGGAGAAGTGTATAATATAGCCATTGAAGTACTGGAAGTGTTTGGTTCTGATACCTGCCATGCAGATACGGGTTTTGTCGTGGTATACGATGGTATCAGCTTGGACAATCCTAAGCCGGATACACTTCCCATTCAGGCAGGATATGCCTTTTACGAAGTATCTCCTGAAAGCCCTAATATAATTGCTCCATATGAAAAACTGATAGAAATAGTTGCTAATGTGGACGACCTTGTTGACCAAACAGACCAGAAAGTAATAGTTACAGGTAACCGACCCAGAGAAAAGACATTTTTAAGTGTGTCTCCTGAACTTCCCTTCATGATATTAAGAGATCCTCCCGGTGATGCCAGCTATAGTTATCTATCTGAAGCAACGACCACACAAACTGCATTGAGATTATTTGGAGAAACCGAAGGAAGTATTAAATCATGGGCAGAGGTAAAGGCAGGGGCTAAATTTGAGTCAGGACTTGGTGTGACTACCGAAACGGAAGTATGGGGAACTATAGGAGGTTCTTTAGAGGTGGGGTCAAGGATATCCGCTCAGAATGAATACATTTTATCCATCACTAATCAGGAGTTATTCGCTACCTCAGATAACGAGTCTGTTACAGGTGAAGAAGGAGACGTATTCATAGGATCTGCACTAAATCTATTATATGCCATTACTGACGTACTCGAGTTTAATCCCAATACCTGTCAAATTGAAAAATCAGTATCTATGATAGTAGGTAATGAGGGATTCGCCACAAACTTTATTTATACAGAGAATCACATAAGCCAGGTATTAATCCCTCAACTACAACAACTCAAATCTTATTACCAGGAAATTAATCCGGACTCCGCAGTGTTATACGAAAATCAGATATCAGTGTGGGAGCAAACCTTGACGCTAAATCAAGAACTGAAAGATAAAGCACAATTTGTAGAGAACCGCTCGATCAGTGCATTGGCACCTTTTGAATCCAGCCAGACAATTGCACATGAAAATTATGGAGCCATAGAATTTGGCATTTTTATGGAATCTGAAGTCGCTGCTGCTGCTGGATTTGAAGTAGCAGGAAATGGTGCTAGTGGAGGAGTAATGACAACGTTGAGAATGGAAATAGGTAGTTCGCTCTCGTTGAGTAACGTGAAAGAAAGAACTACAGGTTATGTACTCAATGATGATGATACAGGAGACTTTTTCAGTATAGATATTAAAGAAGATGATGTGTATGGTACCCCTGTTTTTGATCTTGTCAGTGGGCGGAGTAGTTGCCCCTTTGAGCCTGGAACACAACCGAGAGAAGGAGTACAAATACTATCAGACGCTTATATACAAACGGATATTAATCCCGAAAATGCTGCGGATTTCAGGTTTAATATGGGTAATACGAGTCAAAGTGATGAGGAGCATACCTATGAGCTTGTGTTTTTACAGGAAAGTAACCCTGAAGGTGCAGTCATCACCCTGGGGGGTAGTCAAATACAAGGAGGGATTCCTACGCCTTACACAATTGGACCTGGTGAATCAAGAACAGCGACTGTTACAGTGCGTAAGGGTCCAAGGGCATATGCATATGAAGACCTACAGTTTGTGCTTAGATCGAGTTGTGATGAAACAGCTATTGCGGATACTGCATCACTCTCAGTCTTCTTCAATAGCCCATGTAGTGATGTGACGCTTTATCGTCCTGAAGAGGGATGGGTAGTTAACTCGGAGGATAATCATCGGATAACGCTGAATATTAGAGATTATGTCATAGGAAATTTAGACCAAATTGCACTTGAATATACACCTGCAGGTACGAGCGACTGGACGACCATAACTACCTTTAACCCACAACAACTAGAAACCAGAAATACCGGTACCAGTTATATTTGGAATGTAGAAGGGATTTCTGATGGAGCGTATGAATTGAGGGCTACGGTGAACTGTAGTGGAGGTATCACCTATTCTCAGAAATCAAAAGGGATCATTGATAGAAGTGCACCTATCGTATTTGGCTTACCCGAACCATCTGACGGGATCTTTGCATCTGGAGATGTGATAAGTGTAATGTTCAATGAGGGGCTAAACTGTCTCGCCTTGGATAAAACAGCTATATCTCTAATCAATTTAGCTAGTAATCAGTCATTAGATATTGAGGTTGGATGCTCAGAGAATAAGATCATTATACTACCTCAAAGTGGTCAATCTTTAGGAAGTGGACAATATCAAGTAAGTATACTTCCTGGTAGTATCAACGATAAATTTAATAATGCTGTTGAAGATAGCATTCTCTGGCAGTTCGAAGTAGAAGAGGAAGTTTCTATAACGATAAACCCAGATGAAGACACGGATGAAGACCTGGTACTTAATTCATTGGACAACTGTGCTTTCGCAGCTAATACGAATCAATCCGATGTTGACAATGATGGAATAGGAGATGCATGCGATGAAGATATTGACGGGGATGGGATAACTAATTCTGAGGATAATTGCCCATATTTTGCCAACCCTAACCAGGAAGATGAAGATGGGGATGGTATTGGAGATGTATGTGAAATAAATGCTGATGGAGACGGAGATGGAATCAATAATGAGGAAGATAATTGTCCTTACATTGCAAATCCTGACCAAGCAGATCAGGACAATGATGGAATAGGAGACGTGTGTGATGAGGATCAAGATGGTGATGGAATCACGAGAGGTAGAGATAATTGCGATACCCAGGCTAACCCAAGACAGGAGCCAGTGAATTGTGATCCTGTTACAACATCAGTTGAGCATATTACGGAGCTTCTGAATATTGCTGTTTATCCTCACCCATTACCAGGAGATGGTTGGCTAGATATTTCACTTGCACAACCTTCTGAGGTAAAGATCTTTCTTCAGGACTTACAAGGAAGAACTATTAAGACATGGCCAACAGCAGTTCTTCCTTCTGGTAACAGCAGGCTGCCTATTTCTGCAAAACAGGTCAGTGAAGGGATGTATGTAATGGGAATTGAAATAAATCGTAATGTACAATGGGTTAAATTATGGATAAAACCCTGAAAAGACTGAGTTTGTAATTTGATGAAAAATAAAGTACAGGAGAGATAATAGTAGAAAAATATTTATTCATATATATTGAATCTACATATAAATCTCCTGTACTGGTTTTTGAGAATCAGGGGTATGTTTGCGTTGAAGGGGGTGTTAGCTATACTTTATGCAGGGAGATAATTTCTTTGAATACGCATATCTAACAATCCTCCAAGTATAGAATACATTGTCTCCCATTTGTCTTGTTCTTTCAAAATTTCCTGTTTGCCTTTATTGGTGATAATATAGATTTTTGTCCTGTTACCATAATCATCTTTTATCCATGCAGACTGGATAAGTCCTTGATGCTCAAGCTTGAACAATACCGGTAAAAAAGTACCTTCTGTCCAGTTAATCCTTCCACCACTTAGTATCGAGGCACTTTGTGAGATTTCTTCTCTGCTTTTTGAACCATCTCCGAGCAAGGATAAGGTGAACGCTGAAAGAGCAGCTTCGTTGAGTGTTCCAAGTTGTAATGTCATTTGGCGCAATTGTTTATTTGATAAATAGATTATACATTACAAATATATATTAAATAATTATATTTTACCAAATATGTATTAATTTATTTTTCGGACTTCCTCTTAGCAATAACCTCTTCTATTGTTGATCTTTTATCGATGCTACATGCAATAACTGAACAGAAGGATAAAGTACTTCGTATGAGTATGAATGATTATCTTACAAAACCTTTTACCCCACCGCGACTAAAGGAAAAGTTTGAACAGTATGTGATGGCGTAGTGTTCATATTGTAATGTATTGTTCAATTGAGATATTGTTACATTGTTAAACAGATTTCCGTGGTCTGTCGTCCATCGTCTGTAGTCTAACAATCGTCTGTGGTCTTTTCTACGTTTTTTTATTAAAAAGTAACCTTGTGGAGCTCATCAAATACCTATTGATATTTTTTATATTTTTAAGTTTGTATCAAGTTCAAAGCCAATCTTCTATGTCAGTTAGCCTTAACGGATATACACGTAATGTATTAGGTACCAAATTACAAACCTGTTGTACCGATCCGATGACGGGTTTTTACCGAGATGGTAACTGTGAAACCGGTCCCGATGATCATGGAACTCATGTTGTGTGTGCGGAGATGACCCAGGATTTTTTAGAATTCACGAAATCTCGAGGCAACGATCTCAGCACTCCCATCCCCCTGTATCGCTTTCCGGGTTTAAAACCAGGAGATAAATGGTGTTTATGTGCGTTGAGATGGAAAGAGGCATATGATGCAGGAGTAGCACCACCTGTCGTTTTAGAAAGGACACATGAAAAAGCACTGGAATTCATTGAACTGGAAGAACTTCAGAAACATGAGTTGTGATGTTGTGAAATTGTTGGATGGTTATATTGATAAATTATGTCACGGTGACATTGCGTTATTGCAATATGCTTTGTATGAGGTCTGTCGTCCGTGGTCTACCTCTACGACTCCATCAACAGATTTAGCAGTTTTCTATCCAGCTTATGCCCATACCAATCTTCATATTCGACATCTTCTCGACCAGAATTCAAAATGCCAAAGCTTCCCTTAAACTCCCATAGTGCGAAACCTATACCGTTTGTTTTAAAGATATCCAACACGTCAGAAAACCAAGCCAGAAAAACATCATGGGGGGTTTTGTTCCAACAGCCACATTCCCCACAGTGCACACCTACTCCTCTTTGA
This sequence comes from uncultured Bacteroidia bacterium, assembly GCA_964652565.1. Classification (GTDB taxonomy): domain Bacteria; phylum Bacteroidota; class Bacteroidia; order J057; family J057; genus JBCCTX01. The sequence continues at coordinate 734 of CAZZEC010000125.1, read as the reverse complement.
GTCAGCTCAATCCATGGTTGATACATATCTTCCAGCATGTCTCGGCTAAGATACTCGTCACCCACCTGCCCCGGCCATTTAGGTTCTGGGAGATTTTCGGTGTCTTTGAACACCCAGGGAGCTTTATAGTGTGAAATGATCCCCGGATTATAGCCTCTGCAACTTTGGGCTATATCCAGGTCTTCAATTTCTGGAATCACGTCTCGACCTACATTATTTCCATCAGCTATGATCAAATGATCGGGATTTTGTTTTCTTATAGCTTCGGCGGCTGTCAATGCCATTTTCCTATATAACTCTCCAGGGATTGGACCTCTTTTAGAATGCTGGTCGTTCATATCGTCTCTTAGACAGGGTTCATTTAAGAGATCAAAGCTTATCTTATCTTTGGAGACATTTTTATAACGTTTCGCCCAAAATTTCCAGTGATAGGCAAAATCCTCCATGGCTTCATCGTCTTTCCAGAGATTGTAAGGTTCAATGAAACCAGCATTGACACAAAAACCAGGGGCACGGTGTAAATTTAAACTTACATGTAGGTTATATTTGTGCGCAAGATGTACCAGTTCTTCTATTCTATCTACCGCACGTTTGTCAATTTTCCGTACTCTTTTGGGGGGAATGGGTTCAGAACGATCAAACTTAACATATGAGGGATAAGCCATGGGAATTCTCACAAAATCAAACCCCCAATCAGCCATCCATTTAAAGTATTCTTCCTTTGTACCTTCTCT
>CAZZEC010000124.1:0-18216 GCA_964652565.1 uncultured Bacteroidia bacterium | reverse complement strand
ACAGCAATACAGCAATACAGCAATACAGCAATATCTCAATACAACAATATCAAACAACTCCAACTTTCTCCAATTTCGCTTCCAATTCTTCTATTCGTTTTTGCAATTGATCGATATAAGGCTGAATATCTTCTTGAGTATATCTAGGGGTAATATGTTGGGGACAGTTGACATCCCAGGCTTTCAATTTGATTAAGATTACCCTCTCGGGTTTAGCCTGATAATCAGGATTACTTAGTGAATATAACAGTTCAGCATCACCTTCGATGACTTGAGCCTCACCCCAGACTTTAATACGCGTACGATTAAGATAGTCCATTAAAAAAAGGTGGACTTTCTGATTTTCATCTAAATTCCCTGCGGTTATGTATTGTCTATTCCCTGAATAATCTGCGAACCCCAGTGTCTCTTTATCTATCACTTTCAAAAAGCCTTTGGGTCCTCCTCTATGCTGTATATAAGGTTGGCCTTCGCTATTAGAAGTTGCGAGATAAAATGAATCTCTCTGTGCAATAAAGGCTTCAAAATCAGGGGTTATTTTCTGCTGCCAGTCTCTGTTGACCGCCATCCTTTCATAGCTCTTTCTGGAACCCAATTTTTCTTGCCACTGTTTAACAGAAGGCGTAAAGGCTATATCGCTGATGTATTTAGACATATCGGTTTAGATTATGTTTAACCGAATATAGCATGCTGGATATACCCTAAACCATCTCCTCTACGACAATTTTGTCGAATAGTCTATAATGTTCATGCAATTGGTATTGCCTAAGCCCTAAATGCCAGAATACGTAAACGCTGATAATCAGCATACCATTTTCCATTTAGCAGGCATTGATCTTTGATATGTTCCTGCACCTCTGCTTGAATTTGTGCCCTTTTATCCTCGGATATTCCCTCAAAAAAGGCTCCTCCAAACATTTTCAGCCAATCGATAATCCCCGTTTCCTCGTCGGCCAACTCAGTGGGACGATCAAAATGATAGGCTCTCCTTACGTGAAAACCTACTCGCTCCAGTAATGAGGTATATTCTCCAATAGTGGGAAAAAACCACACTTGTTTTTCAGCTAGATTCTCATACCCATTGGCATGTAATACCTTTCGCAATTGCTTGATGATCGTTGCAACATTTCCTTTACCTCCCATCTCCAATACGAGCCTACCTCCTGGAGTAAGGTTGTGGTACATTGCGCGTACAGCTCCTTCTGCGTCTAAGACCCAGTGTAGCGCTGCGTTTGAAAAAATAGCATGGAAAGGTATGTCAAATTGAAAATCAGCGGCATCCATGACGTGGAATTCAAGATCCGGGAACTTTGCTCTCGCATCTTGGATCATAGAAGCTGATTTATCCATACCAACTGCATGAGCTCCTTGTTGATGTATGATATGGGTGAGTTGACCTGCCCCACATCCAAGATCTAAAATACGTTCTCCTGGATGTGGTTGTAACCATTCTACGAGATCCTGGCCAAATGAGTATACAAATCCATGTTTTTCATTGTATAGTTGAGGATTCCAGGAAGCTTTATGGGTCATGAAAACACTTTGCGGTAGATAAACAATAGTAATAGCGCACCTACTGCAGCCATGATAATCCCTCCAATGCTCAATTCGCCAAAGGAAGAATCAAAAAAAGGTACAAATTTAGAAATAAAACTTCCAAGATAAGAACCTGCAATACCTACCAGGATAGTACCAATCCAACCACCAGGATCTTTTCCAGGGTGAATATATTTCGCTATGCCACCTGCAATAGCTCCTAGAACAATAAGAATGATGAAACCGATCATGACGTGGATAATTTATAAATAAGTTAAAAGTATGAGACTTACGATATATAATATTCTGCACTTAAAGACACAAGATGAATACTAAAAGTTGGAATATTGTCAATGAACATTACCTCCAGGGCAAACGCACTAAAATCATTAACGGCTACTAATCAGAAGCTTACATTGATCCAATCTATAAATATTTTAATTACAACCAATTAATAATGAATTATTCATGAAATTTGGTGCGTTCATCCTACAATATCTCTTTGTTCAAACGCCTTTATATAATATTGCCCGCAACACTTTTTATACAAATAATCCAACTGAAATCAATTTTAGACACATGAAAAATAATTACAGGTATGTAAAAAATAATTGCATTTTATTGATTATTTCTTATCATACATTAAAAATATCAGTTGAATAGATCAAAAATACTTACTGTGATAATTATCTATATCACTGTAAGCTACTAAAAGTTACTTATCTTATTCCTCAATTGCAATATATTTTAAGATTTCAAAATATGAAATCCCCGTTAGTTAATTTTAGTGGAGAAAAGATAAACAGTGAGTAGTTAAAATGGATTATACTATAAGGTAGGTACAGGTAACCAGGATAGTATAAAGACTAAAGCAGGACAATATCTTATAAACAATATACATACTAACCTCAAAATAAAAATGATAAGCAGTAAAACGAAAAGTGAGGAACTCATGCAACGTAGAAGGTCGGTAATCCCCAACGGAGTAGGAGTTTTCAATACCGCCACTGCAAAATATGCAAAAGGAGCAATAATCACTGACGCAGATGGCAATGAAATGATAGACTTTGCTGGAGGCATTGGGGTGGTAAACGCAGGGCACTGCCCGGAACCAGTAGTAGAGGCAATCACCCATCAGGCACGTCAGGCGCTTCATACAAGCTTTAATGTAACTACATATGAGATTTATATCGAGCTTTGTGAAAAGTTAGTGGAAATATTCCCCCACGGAGAAACTACTAAAGCTTTCCTTGTAAGTACAGGAGCGGAAGCTGTAGAAAATGCCATCAAGATTGCTCGCCAGGCAACTGGCAAAAGTGGAATCTTATGTTACACAGATGCTTTTCATGGACGTTCTATGATGGCCATGACGCTTACTTCAAAAGTTGCTTACAAAGTAGGATGTGGTCCATTTGCTCCTGAGGTATATCGTATTCCTTTTCCCAATTTTTATCGATATGGCCAGGGGATGGATGAAGAGACTTTTGTAAAGCAAGAGCTTCATCGCCTGGAAGAATACTTTAAAACCATGGTTTCTACAGATAATCTAGCTGCTATTATCATAGAGATCGTTCAGGGAGAAGGAGGATTCAATGTAGCCCCCAAAAAATATATAGAAGGTTTGAGAAAAATCTGTAGTGAACACCATATTATGTTGATATTTGACGAAGTTCAAAGCGGGTTTTGTAGGACTGGTGCTTGGGCTGCTTACGATCATTATGGTGTATTACCTGACATATCTACCTGGGCAAAATCAATGGGATCAGGCATGCCTATTGGTTGTGTAATTGGAAAAGCTGAAGTCATGGATGCTGCAGGACCAAGTACGATAGGCGGGACATACATTGGTAATCCTGTGTGTTGTGCCGCTTCACTTGCAACTATCAAATATATGGAAGACCATAATTTGAATGCACGTGGTGAAGAGGTTGGAAACATCATAAGACAACGATTTGAACACATGAAGTCAAACTTCCCTCAAATCGGAGATGTGAGAGGGCTGGGAGCTATGATGGCGATGGAATTTGTAAAAAATAATGACCCTATGCATCCTGACGCCGAAACGTGTAAGCAGGTAATGGATGAATGTGGAAGAAATGGATTGATCATTATTACTGCTGGTACACATAAAAATGTGCTTAGAGTTCTTTCTCCTCTAGTTATTGAAAATGAACAATTACATAAAGGATTGGATATACTGGAAGAAGCAATACGCAAAGTTGTCAACCAATAATCCACGCATTCTCATGTCTGTAAAGCATTCATGAGCATGTAATTATATTGAAAAAATTATTCAACCTCATACATGAAACCATTTTCAGTAGCGGGTATACAAATGCCAGTTTCTGCATTACACAGTAATGTACCCTTGATGAAAATTAAACTGGATGTACTATTAAACGTTTTCCCCTGGGTCCAAATGGTCGTTTTTAGTGAGTTATGCGCATTTGGACCCTTAACCAAGAATGCTATGAAATTTCCCAATGCCATAGAAGGGGAGTTTCAGGGGCTAGCGAAGAAATATGGAATTTGGCTCATTCCGGGATCAATATTCCAGAAAAAAGGTAAACACATTTATAATACCGCTTCGGTCATTAATCCAGAAGGTGAAATTGTTGGCAGATATTCTAAAATGTTCCCTTTTTATCCTTATGAAGAAGGGGTTAGTCCAGGAGATAAGTTTCTCATTTGGGATATCCCAGATGTGGGTCGCTTTGGGATCAGCATTTGTTACGATATGTGGTTTCCCGAAACCACGAGGACAATGGCTGTACGAGGAGTTGAAGTAATCATACACCCAACATTAACGGGAACGATTGATAGAGATATAGAATTGTCAATCGTTCAGGCATCAGCAGCCATGAATCAATGTTACGTAATAGATGTGAATGGATTGGACGCTGGAGGAATTGGTAGATCTATATTTTGTGATCCAGATGGTAGAACCATTTGTAAGGCAGGACCTACTGCTCAACTTCTCCCTATCGAAATTGATATCGATCTTGTCAAACAACGAAGAGAGCGTGGCATACTGGGTCTAGGACAACCTTTAAAGAGTTTTAGAGATCGGAAGATGTATTTTGACATCTATGCACGAGGGAAAAAGCATCCTTATTTAAAGGAATTAGGCGAATTGAAGAAACCTTCAAAACCAAATATTTCAAAGCCTGAATAGGCCTACCTTGTCGCCATAGTATAAACTTTCTCAGCCTTTACTCGCCCTAAATACAGAGGCAGAGCGAAGATTCATTTATATATGAAAGTACCTTTTTCATATTAACACAAAAACTATGAACCCAAAAAAACTTGTTACCACACAACATTATAATATAGGACAGTATCGGGTAGACACCTGGAATAATCTGAGAAGCTATACCAGTAAACTTGCGGCATCACATGCAGCATCTTCAGAGAGAGACGCCAGTTCATCACTAGTTGAAGACACGCTCAACCAATTGGAAGTAGTGGAGCGATATTATGCTTTTCCAGGATCGCAGACTATCCATGAGTTAAAAGTTTGCTTCAAACAAGGTGCTTTTACCTCGATGGCACATAAGACAAATGAAGTAGTACATCTATTAGTGAGCGACGCATACCGGAAAGTATCCATAGATTCTGATGATAAGGAACGATATGGAAATATGAAAAAGACCGGGATTCAATCACATCTGAATGCATCAGAAAAAACGTATTTCGAAGTCTTGTTTGTAGACGAGTTAACAGAATCTGCGGAAAAAGAATTGAAACAAGGTTTTATCGATATGAGAGATAAGGGAGATTCCTTTTCCTATAATCTTGTGGTACAACCTTCTTTTCAAGATGCACTAATATCAGTCCTATTCAATTATAATATACAAGCTGTCGTAATTAGGTATGCACCTCCCTTCTTTTCGAGAAATATTACTCCCATCATCAAACCTTTCATAGGGGAAGTATTAAACATTCATCATCCTGATGATATATCTGATGCGGACCTCGGTCCATTGTTATGTCTTGCTATTCGTCAATTCAGACCCGAATTGAATATCTATTATATCACCGACACTGCGCTAACTCACTTAAAGGATAGCACCCTTAATCATTTTGATCGCATTTTCTACCAAAAAGAAGATCTCCAGGAGTTACACCTAAGTATTTTACGTGGTATTCGTGAACGGTATGAAACTCCTTTTTATTCAGCATTAGTAAATTACAGCCAGAAACCTACAGGGGTATTTCATGCTATGCCCCTGTCGAGAGGTAACTCTGTATTTAAATCCAACTGGATCAAAGATTTTGGAAAGTTCTACGGGAGAAATCTCTTCCTGGCAGAAACCTCTTCAACCACAGGGGGACTCGACTCCCTGCTTCAACCCAAAGGTCCGTTGAAGAAAGCACAAAAGATGGCTGCAAGAGCCTATGGTGCTCTACAAACCTACTTTGTAACAAATGGAACCTCTACTGCCAACAAAATTGTTCAGCAAGCACTCGTTAGCCCAGGTGATATCGTCCTCATTGATCGCGATTGTCATAAGTCCCATCATTACGGATTGGTGTTAGCAGGTGCTTTTCCCATATATCTGGACTCCTACCCCATTGAAAAATATTCCATGTACGGAGCAGTTCCTATCAAAGTGATCAAAGAAAAGTTGCTAGAATTAAAAGCGGCAAATATGTTGCATAAGGTCAAAATGTTGCTACTGACCAATTGTACTTTTGATGGGCTTGTGTACAATGTACAAAAGGTGATGGAAGAGGTGTTGGCCATTAAGCCCGATATGATATTTCTGTGGGATGAAGCATGGTTTGCCTTTGCCAGGTTCACCTATACGTTTAAGCAACGAACAGGGATGTTTGCTGCCAAAAAGTTGTACTACAAATATCAAAGTGAGGAATATGCAGCAGAATATCAAGAACATATAGACAACTTATCGTCTCATGAAGAACCTCACTTGCCGAACCCTGAAGAGGTAAAAATTCGCGTCTATTCGACCCAAAGCACGCACAAGACGCTATCGAGTTTTCGTCAAGGCTCGATGATCCATATTTGGGATGAAGAATTTCAACGCAAAGTAACCGATGCCTTTCACGAAGCATATATGACCCATACATCTACCTCACCCAACTATCAAATTTTAGCATCACTGGACGCAGGAAGAAGACAGGTTCAATTTGAAGGATTTGAGTTGGTAGAGAAAAGTATAGAAATGGCGATGGTACTCCGTTCGAAGATCGATGATCATCCCTTGTTACAAAAATATTTTGAAGTACTTACAATCAAAGATTTTATTCCTAAAGAATATCGCAACTCAGAACTCAAGGAATATTACAAAACTACAGAAGGATGGAATAGAATGGAAGATGCCTGGACCAACGACGAATTTGTGTTAGATCCCACCAAGATTACTCTATCTATTGGCAAAACAGGTATAGATGGAGACCGATTTAAAAATGAATTCCTGATGGACCAATTCAATTTACAGATAAACAAGACCTCCAGAAATACGGTCTTGTTTATGACCAACATAGGGACGACTCGTAGTTCTGTAGCTTATCTAATGAACTCATTATTACTAATCGCCAGACAGTTAGATGGCTCTTTCAGTTCTTTAAATGAAAAAGAAACTGAAATGTTAGAGAAGAATATACGTTCTCTCACAGAAGAGTTTCCCCCTCTTCCTGACTTTAGCTACTTCCATGAATCGTTTCGTTCCGCACCTGGAATCCCCGGCGGTAATATCCGCGCTGCCTACTTTCTATCCTACCAAGATGAAACGTGTGAATATATCCTATTAGATAAGTGCCTGGAAGAACTAAAAAGTGATCGCGAATTAGTATCGGCCTCTTTTGTTATTCCCTATCCACCGGGATTCCCTGTTCTTGTTCCAGGGCAAGTAATCAGCAAAGAAATCATTCAGTTTTTATTGGCCTTAGATGTATCTGAGATACATGGATATAGGCCAGAACTTGGGGTAAAAGTATTTACACAACAAGCACTGCAAACTCATGCAACTAAGGAATCTCAAGTGCTTGAAACTAAAGCGGATTCAAGCGCTAAGATCGCAACTACCCAGCACACAGTTTCCAATAATTCTCATCAGGATCACCATTAATTTCTTGCTTGCATACAGAATGAATCGTTTCAATATAATCCAAACCCTTAAATCAATATATATGAGCACCAATAATTCTAATACACTCAATCAAGCTGAAGATGGAGTCACCACTACAACAACATTACATGGCATTTCAGATATCCGGAGATTCTTTTATAAGAATGATACACCTATCTATTTTATAAGCGCTACTAACTTTAACTTGTTAGGTGCTGATGAATGGATAAAAGGTTTCAAGTTTATTACCTATATAGAATGCTTTGATGGACTTCATTCCAATGTATTTTCTCCCATAGAGGAACTTCCTCATGAAGAATTCCAAAGCATCGAAGATATCAATAATTATCTCCTCACACATCCTGAAGTAACATCCTTCATCGAAAAAAATAACAATGCCAAACAGTCAGGAAAAGTATTGTTTTTAATGTTTGATGAAGAAACGGAGCGATTAACTCGGGAACTGGGCTTAGAATTAATATTCCCTTCTGCAGAGCTTCGAAATTCATTGGATAACAAGGTCAACACCAACCGAATTGCAGAGAAGGCGCAAGTCCCTTGCGTACCTTATGTACTCTCTAAGGTTGAGAATTATACGCACTTACTTCATGTCGCAGAAAACCTAGGAACAGACTTGGTCATACAGACCCCTTTTGGGGATTCTGGACATACTACATTCTTTATTTCCAATGAAGAAGAGTACAACAAACATGCAGAAGAAATTGAGAAAGAAGAGGAGGTTAAAATCATGAAGCGCATCAACTGTCGGGGGACAGCTATTGAAGCATGTGTTACACGCAATGGTACTATTGTTGCACCATTAATGACAGAACTCGTAGGATTTAAGGAGTTGACACCCTATAAAGGTGGTTGGTGTGGAAATGAAATATTTCCCCATGCTTTTACACAGGAAATAAGAGAAAAAGCACAAAAATATACGCAACAATTTGGGGATCAGCTAAGAGAGGAAGGCTATAAAGGATACTTTGAACTGGATTTCCTAATTGATCAAGATGATCAAAACATCTATTTAGGAGAATTGAACCCAAGGGTTACCGGAGCGAGTTCTATTACTAACCATGCGGTATTTGCACTGGCAGATGTTCCGCTATTTGTATTCCATATACTTGAATGGATGGATCAACCCTTTGAACTAGATGTAGATGAAATCAATAACAGATGGTCTAATCCTGAAAATATAGATAGTTGGAGTCAATTAGTAATCAAACATACTTCAGATACGATAGAATACGTATCTGCAGCTCCTAAATCAGGTATTTGGATGATGAAAGATGATGGAAACATCTCATTTGACCGTATGGATACACATAGAAGATACGTAGAAAAAGAAGCAGAAGCTTTTTTCCTTAGAATCATGAACAAAGGGGATTATCTCTATGAAGGAGCTGATATGGGTATATTAGTCATGAGAGGCAGATTGATGACCGATGACTTCAAGCTTACACCAAGAGCTAAAAAATGGATAGATGCCATTCACGCTCAATTTGAATCTCATCCTATTCAAGAAGCTCAAGAGATAGAGGACAAACTCTCAGAGAGTGGTGGATTTAAATATCTATAGCACTAGCCAACATTTTACAGGAACGCCTTGTGCATAAAAGGCTATCTAAGATTGAAATACAGCTCAGCATGCAAAATTTATATCCCTAATTGTCGCATGCTTTGCTGTATTAATTATTTTTGACAAAAATTTGTCAAAAATAATTACAAAACTATTATGTAGATTTATACGTTATGTAAGTCCTAGAATTAGTAATTTATGCATCTACCTTTTCGTGCTGTATCTGAACCTTCTCTTCCAGGCCCGAAATGGCATTCATTATATACAACTTTCTGGCCAGCCTATCATTCATGGTTTACCTCCAAGGGATCTTCTCATAGGCCAGATCTTGACACTTCTTATGCTGCATTATCGTATTACATGCCTGAAATGCTTCCTTTATTTGAACATATATGTAATCTTGTAAATGCTGACGAAACTACTTCACGTTTTTTCACGGGATATCAACCTCCAGCCTATTTTAATGCTTGTTCTCAAGCAATCTTTACGGCAGGAGGTGAGCCTCTATTAATAAGGAATTACGATTATCACGTTGATTTGATGGAAGGAGTCATGCTGTTGAGTAATTGGAATGGTAAACGCGTGATGGGTATTACTGATTGCTTACTGGGTCTATTAGACGGCATAAACGAAGATGGGTTAGCTATATCCCTCACGTTTGGAGGTCGCAAAAAAGTGGGTCAAGGCTTCGGAATCCCTATTATTTTAAGATATGTGCTTGAATTTTGCAGAGATGTACAAGATGCCTTAGAGGCATTAACTAAGGTGCCTACTCACATGTCCTACAATATTGCTGTATTAGACAAGAAAGGTAATCATCATACATTGATGTTGTCTCCTGACCAATCACCTATCATAAGTAATAATACATTTACTACCAATCATCAGCATACAATGGACTGGCCTGAATATGCTCATTTTAATCGAACCTATGAGCGTTCTTTTTTCCTTGAGCAACTTCTTAACACGCCCCATTTAGATGCCCAAAGATTGATCTCCTCTTTCTTACATCCCCCTTTGTACAACACTCGCTTTAGGGTGGGTTTTGGTACATTATATACAGCTGTTTACAGACCATGGGAGGGTAGCGTGAATATATTATGGCCTAAGGACTCTGTAAAACAATATTTTCACGATTATCAAGAAGTTGATAAACCCATCGAATTCCTACAATCAGAAGAGATTACACATTCCACATTGTCATGGAAAAAAGTGGAACAGGAGTATAAACAGTGGGTTGAACCCACTTCATATGATCCTTACAACGAAGTCATACTCAAGGAGACGGTAGCTGACATTCTCATAGATGCATTATCAAATGAGGACTATGAACAAGATAGGATAGAAGAAAAAACGCTCAAAAAGAAGCTAATTCACCGTGGTCAGGTTTCATGGGGTTCTATTGTAGATTATTGGTCGAAGTTAGAGAAAAAATATTGGGGTAGATGGTGGAAATAAGTGAATCTAACTACAATTTCATTGAGTCTATCTTACAATCCTCCACCCATTTTAGCAGTTCCTGTTTCATTTTATCAACCTTAGCAGGGTGGTCAGCGGATATGTCTGAGAGCTCCAACACATCTTCTACGAGATTATATAATTCAAAGCTCTTACCTCCATCTGTACTAATTAGCTTATACTGATTGGTTACCCAAGACATTTTGCTTCCAAACTGGAAGCCTATGGGTGCTTTTCTCCTAAATTTTTTCCCTTCAAAGACTTTCATCATATTTATTCCATCCAAGGTTACATCTTCTGGCATCTCAAGATCCAGGGTCTCAACAATGGTTGGTAAATAATCACTGGTCACAATAGGTACATCTGTATGCTTTCCCGGCATGATCCCTGCAGACCACACAGTAAATGCAGGTACGCGTACCCCCCCTTCGTACAAACTACGCTTTCTTTCTCTAAAAGGTCCAGAACTACCCGGTGTCCCTCGCTCAGGCCCATTGTCGCTTGCAAACCACAACCAAGTCTCATCCTCAATCCCCATGTCTTCCAGTGCCTGTTTCAAACGTCCCATCTGTTCATCCATCGCTGTGATTGTTCCATAGTACAATTGTTTTTCATGGGACAGATTCTTATACATATCTCTATGCTCTTTATCAGCTACTACAGGCAAATGTGGCGTGTGAAACCATATGACCGTAAAAAAAGGTCGTTCGTTTTGATGAGCATCCTTCATGAATGGTATCGCCCGGTCCATAATAATACGGCTATCGTCACCATGTAAATCCCCTTCCACTAAATGTTCTTCTCCATCCCAGTAAAAGGTCCCGTATGATTGTATAGATTGTTTGGTCTCTATAGCAGACCATCCATATCGCAAACTTTCACCACGTGTTGTATCAAATATAGTGGGTTTTATCATTGGATCACAGGTGGGTACTTTGGACTCTGTAGCAAAATAGGTATCAAATCCGTGGTAAGAAGGTAGCTGATAATGCGTAGAATCTCCTGGTTTCCCTCGATTGGCATCATTGAGTTGTGTAGTGAGCGTTCCCAAATGCCATTTCCCGAAAAGTCCTGTAGTATATCCCGCTCTCTTTAAGATTTCAGCCAGTGTGACTTCCTCTGGGGATAAATGCCCGGCATTAGCTGTAGGTATTCCTAGTCTATAAGGATTTCTTCCTGTGAGACAACTCCCTCTTGTTGGAGAGCAAACAGGCGAAGCAGTATAAAAGCGCTCCATTACTATTCCTCTGGCCGCCCATTCGTCTAAATTAGGTGTAAGAATTTCATCATTCCCATTGAATCCTGTATCTCCCCATCCCAGATCATCACACATCACTAAGATGATATTGGGACGCAGATTTGACTGTGCTGTAAGATTGAAAATAGATAAGGTACCTAGCAGAAATAGTACTACCTCTAATTTGCTGAAATGGGGATATGTAGACTTCATAATAGCTTTGTTAGCGTTACATTTACTATAAGCTAATGAATAACGGAGTTTTATCTAAACTCATTCTGCAACTTCCTATTTCCAGAGGACTTGTTAGCCATTTTCCTCTACCTATTGAGAAGTGGCATTTGTGCATCCACTTTTTTCAACGCTTTAAACAGTTGCTTATGCAACTTTTTGGCTTTTCTAGGCATTTCAGAAGCTAAATCGTTTTTTTCTTCCCAATCATTTTTCATGTCATACAGTTCATATTTTTCTCTATCGTAAAACTCAATAAGCTTATAATCTCCTATTCGGATAGCACTACCCGGTGTCCATGCACTCCCGTGATAGTGAGGAAAATGCCAATACAGCCTATCTCTCTTGAGTTCATTCTCTCCTGTAAGTAATGGAAGTAAGCTAATTCCATCAACATGTTGTTTGGGTTTAAGCGGGATATTGGCCAGTTCTAATAGCGTAGGATAAAAGTCCATACTGATGATAGGTACATGTGTTTCTATCCCCTGATGGCTAATTGAAGGAGCATAAATCATTGTTGGGACTCTGATTCCTCCTTCATAACACCATCCCTTTCCAGCTCGTAATGGAAGGTTTGCAGTAGGAGCATTTTCTCGAAATAGTGTGGATAGTCCACCATTATCAGAAGTAAAGACGATAATTGTATTATCCATGAGAGATAGCTCATCTAACTTGTCCATTATTTTTCCTACATTCTCATCCATAGCATATACCATGGAAGCATATGCAGGATTATCCTGATAAAGCTTGGTGAACCCTTCGTCTTCTCTTATATGATCGGGATCATAGTCCACCTTCATTGCATATTTTGCTTCAAACTTGTCAATATGCGCTTTTGAAGCCTGGATCGGAGTGTGAACTGTATAAAATGAAAGATACAGGAAAAAAGGGGCCTCAGCATGTGCTTCCATAAAATTCAGTGACTCCCGAGTTAACCTATTAGGAAGGTACTCGCCCTCCGGACCATCCTGTAATTTGGGATTATTGTAGGGGGAATAGTATCCTCCAGGAGGACTCCCTTTATCATGACCCCCAAAATTTTTATCAAATCCTTGATCCTCAGGATAGAATCCCTCTCCTCCCAAATGCCATTTACCAGCAAAGAAGGTTTGATATCCCTGTTCTTGAAATACTTCTGCCAATGTAAGTTCGTTTAATGGGAGTTGGTGTAAATCATCGGGACCAAGCAACTTCTTATCCTGAGGATCTTGTCCTGGAATCCAATCTGTAATACGCAGTCGTGCGGGATGTTTACCGGTCATAATCGCTGCTCGAGTAGGTGAGCAGACTGGGCTGGCAGTATACGCTTGAGTGAAACGAACAGACTTTTTCGCTAATCGATCTAAATTAGGTGTTTCGTAAAATTCGCTACCATAACAACTGAGATCTGCCCAACCTAAATCATCGACCAGTATAAATACAACATTTGGTTGTTGAGCTTGAGTATATGTATTATTGATATACAGGAAGCTTATAAGTAACAAAAGAGGAAATCTGGTAGTCATTATGATTATATAATTAATTAGAACTGTAGCTCGAGTGTACTGCCAGCATCAGGTGAAACACCTGGCAATTCCTTCCAGGTATCGGTCTCAGGTTCTCCTACCTTAATCAGATAAGAACCCTCATCGTATACTTTAGGCTGAAATGAATTTCCTTTTACCCTGAGATTATACACCAGTTCTCCTGAAGGTTCGTGATAAATGGCTACAACGGGATTGTCTAAACCAGATACATTAATAGTTGGCAAATAGCCTTTTGCTTTACGACCGTCATTTTCAGTGAGATGAATTGTGAGCGGCCATCCGGGAAATTGTTCGGGTTTATCCTGACCAGGTTTATCTAAAAAGCCATAGGCCTCCATTGTTATATTTTGTTGTTCCTGATCGAAGTGGATCATACCATACCCAGAAGCTTTTTCATGCATGAGTTCATAGCGATTAGGCCCGGAAGGTTCTTCTTCAGGATTACCAATAGCATATATTAAATTGGGATGTCCAAATCCATCTGTATAATATCCGGTATTAGGTAGCCCATGATCAGGACGATACTCATGCTTCCAACCCAATTTATCAGGCCAAAAGGCTCGCGGGTATCCAACTGCGATTGCAGGTGTACAAAACGCCCATCCTGCATCCGCATGTTTCTCAAGGCCATATTGGAGTATTGCGGGAAGATGCTGATCACCATTTATATGAAATGTAAATCCTTTTCGTATTAATTCAATGACTTGTTGGCGTTTGTTTTGTGGCCAACCTCCGGAATCTAAATCTGCGGATAGTAACATTCTTTCTGCACCATGATGGGTAGCTACTCCGGCGAACAGTGTTTGAGAAAGCAGGACTTTCATATCAGCTCCTTTCCAATCAGATATCCATTCTTCCAGGAATACCATCTGTCTGGGTCCAAGGTATGCAAGATCTTCCCGATCTAATGTCTGTGGGTCATCCAAGGGTTCTTTTACGTGGTCTGCTCTTCCTCCCCAGGTAGCAACGGCCACTGGACCTGATTTAAACATTCTATCACTGATAATGGCAAAGCTTACCCTCCCATATACCATATCTGTATACCAGGGACTAATATTCTGTGTTAATAACGTGGGATCGTATGGGTCGGGAAGATGCCCACACTGCGTTCTGTGAACAGCATTTACCATTTGAGCAGGCTGGACGTAGCCGCCTGATGAACCTTGGAATTGTCGAAATGTCTCTATGTCGATATTTTCCCCTCCGTCTCCCCATAGATTGCCCTGAAATACATCGTGATCATCTGGCGTACACACAGTAGGTCTATCACGCATCAAATCTTTAAACGCCCAACCAAACATATACCATTTACCTAAATAATTTAAAATGGCACTATCTGCAGGGAACCTTATTATTCCATATCTTCCATTACCTTCATATAGCTGGTCTCCTGAAAAAAACAGCACATCGGGATCCTCTTCTTTGAGGTTATCTACAACAGGTGTATAGGGAAATCCTGCACCATACTGGCAAGTCAGCCCTGCAACTTTCAGCGGGCGGTCTACTGGATCTTTTCTGATTGTGCCTTCAAAGTAATCCATTTCCTTGCTCCCATCAGGAAAAGATTGCTCATAAGCTAATCTATATGGAGTATCCTTCGTCGCATCCCAATTTTCTACTTTAAAAAGTGCTGTTCGCGAATCATCTTCTATTTCAGCTGTCGAAAGTGTTATCCAATCATCGTCTTCACCTATTTGAAACAGAACCTCTTTATTGTCTAGTTCTCCAAGTGGTGGCATCTGAGCAGTCATTTTCATGACACTTTCACTTAAGGTATGCATTCCCCACATGATAGGTCCCATTGTCTGATCTTCACTTATCGATAAGTTGGTTCCGGAAATTGTCCAATCATCAAACCAGACATTAGGAACTTGCCTGTCAGCATCCCTGCCTTCAAAACTTGCATGGAGTGCAATCATCCCTTCCGGGCTTTCTGATAGTGAAATAAGAACAACAGGCGTACTTAATCCTTGAGAATCTGTAGCTTTTGCCCAAAGTTCATAGGTATTATCAGGCAATTGCATACCATTTACTTCTATAATCATATCCTCCACCTCGAAATTTTCAGGAAGAGGTTCCTGATTTTCACCAAGATAGATATACCCATCTGTATGAATTCCCGTCTCAATTCCCTGCCCGAAATAGCAAAGTGCCGGGATACGATAATCCGTAGAATCATAGATGCCCAAACTGATCCCCACATTACCCTCTAATTCGTTGACTGATGGCATACCTAGCTTGATGGATACAGAGAAATTACCACTTGATGTTAACGTATGTGTAAGCAAATTAATTTTCATATTATTACGATTACCCATACATTCTAACCGCCCAGACTCTATTCGCCACTCTTCCAGAGGGATCGTCCAATAGTCTTCTCCAATCCAAATGCGGTTGTGTATGTTATTAAAATCTTCAGTATATGAAGTTTCTTTTGAAGAGTTACAACTTATGATACAACAGATACACATTAAGTTGATGAAATCACGAAACATATTACTCATGTGATAGAAGGTATTAAAATCCAGGCTCATTTCTAATCTAGGAAAATTCTATTTCATTGTAGCATTTTAATTAATTTTTAATCTATTAAACAAAAACCATAGTAATATTGACCTATACATTCATTACTTTTATGAGATTTTAATCCATCGAAGCAACAACATGAATAGATTTCAGGATCAAATAGCCATTGTTACCGGAGGGGCAAGAGGCATTGGGAAGGGAATTGCAGTAAGATTACTAGAAGAGGGAGCACGTGTCGTACTGTGTGATATTTTAAAAGCACCACTCGATGAAACGATAGAGGAATTAGCGAAGATAGGTCCTATTGTAGGAAAATGTATTAATATAACAGAAGAAAAAGAGGTTAAAGCAGCGATACAAGAGGTGCATCAAATGCATGGTGGCATTGATATATTAGTAAACTGTGCAGGGATCGTAGGTCCAACCTCAACAAATATTACTGAATATGAACTAAAAGATTTCCAACATATTCTCAATGTCAATCTTGTTGGTGCCTTTATATGCACTAAACTTGTCCTACCTGTGATGTTGGAAAGAAGTTACGGTAGAATCCTACATATTACTTCTATTGCGGGAAAAGAAGGTAATCCGGGAATGGTTGGATATGCTTCCAGTAAAGCAGGTATGATGGGTCTTATTAAAGGAATCGGAAAGGAATATGCGGATCAGGGTATTACTGTTAATGGTATAGCCCCAGCAGTTATCGCCACCCCCATGAACCTTGAGACAGATAAAGATATGTTGGAATATATGACTGCCAAAATTCCTATGAACAGGTTGGGTACTGTAGAGGAAGTAGCTTCTCTTGCATGTTGGATTATCTCAAAAGAAGCCAGTTTTAATACAGGATGTATTTTTGACTTATCAGGGGGGAGAGCTACCTATTGAGGATGTAAACACGCTGCTACGTTGCGGAACACGCTACCACGTGTTCCTACTTTAAATCTTGATAGGCCGCTAAGGCCGTGGTGAGTCCTTCTTCGTAAGAAGTCGGCACGAAGTTAAATGTATTCTCAAACTTACTACTATCGAACGTGTAGGGGTATTTGTTTTGATACATCATTTCTACTACTTCTTTTATTTCTGAATTAAAGATCCCAGCGAGACGAACCATCCATGGTTTGAGTACTGTGTATTTAATTTCTTGACCCATAATCTTTTCTAAGATATTGAATATTTCTTTTCCCGTTGGAGCAGGGCTTGCTGTTGGAAGATGCCAAATCTGCCCCAATGCTTCTGAAGTTTGTCCCAACAGAGCCATTGATTTACCAATATCAGGGGTGTAGGTAAATGAATGAGGAATATCATCTCTACCCAACCATTGGGCTTTTTTCCCTTGTGCCAGATTATCCAATACTAACTTATTTAATACACTTGTAGTTGCTTTTGGGCCATAAAAATCAGCAGCTTTGGCAATCAGGCCTTGAAGTTTCCCACTACCCAAGGCATCTAACATCATCATATCTACCTTCTTTCGCACCTCCCCTTTCTTGCTTGTTGGATTCATCGGTAAATCTTCGGTCATATTACCTTCTACTTTCCCCAAGGGATATATATTATCCAGAAATAACAGCTTTGCTTCATTGACCACACAACCATCTATGACATTTCTCATTATCCGAGGCCACTTTTCTTGCCATACGTCAATCTTATAGGGTAACCCAACTGTAAGATACACAACTTCTGAACCTGCTATTGATAGTAATGTCTGTTCAGCATCCATAAGATCCGCAGCCATCAATTCGTCTGAATCATTAACTTTTTGCGGTCTTCTACTAACCAAACGGATGTTTGATGTATATTCAGATACGTGTTTTGCAAGTTCAATTCCCGTTATGCCAGTTGATCCCAGTATTGTATGCATGATAGTAGTATAAATTGTAATAACATTTATCATTAGGCGGGGTAATGATTTCATTAATAAGCCCCTACCCACTTTCTTTTAGCCCCAGCTCTTTGAGACATCATTTTTAATTAATATATAAGTTACGAGATTGAAACACAACTATACATCTTGTTAGGTTTTCC
>CAZZEC010000123.1:0-18542 GCA_964652565.1 uncultured Bacteroidia bacterium | reverse complement strand
GGTGTTCAGTGTTCAGAACATCCCATCGGAGATCCTTCAATGGTATTGCTTAATAGTTTGGCGCAAACAAGAGATACCTTAACTTTTTTCAGTTCTAGTTTTAAAGCAATCGAGGAAAACTATATTAATCTAGTCGCAATGAGCCAGGATATAGATCAATTAAAACTTGATGGTCAATCCATATTGGATATGGGAATTACATTTAACACCATCGGCATAGATCCAACATATGCTTATACCACGATTAAAGTAACTCCAGGATCACATACATTGACTTCTTCTGGATGTGGAGTTTCTGCAATTGCATATGGATATGGGAATGCAGAATCTTATGCTTACAGCGGAGGATCTAATTTTAACAAATTAGTTCTACAACCACTTCCTCAGACAGCCTGTCAAGGGGATGTTGTAATTTACGATCCAGGTATATCTACTGAAAAATATAACTTTTACTGGGATTTAGGAAATGGGGAAAGCAGTAGAGGTCCTGTTGTTAAACATGCATACAAAGAACCAGGTATTTATCAAGTCAAGTTAATTGCCCAAAACAACTGTAACTTTAGTGAAATAAAATTCGAACACAAGATCAGCATCCTACCTGTTTATAAACTTAAGACTACCTCTGATCAGATCGTCTGTGAAGGAGAAGATATCTCATTACAAGTCGACCGAGTAAAAGAGGGTCTATATTATTGGGAAGGACCTATAGGATTTTCTTCTATACAACCCAATTTAATCATCAAAAATGCAGATACTTCTATGAGTGGCAATTATATAGTCAATGCCTGGATCGACGATTGTCCAGCGATACCAGATACTACGATAATTGAAGTTGCTCCCACTCCCCAACCAAATTTAGGTCTGGATACAACTATTTGTTCGTATGATGGCGAGAAACTGCTCCTTAACCCAGGTACATTTGATAGCTATCTGTGGGATGATCAAACCTCATATTCAACTACAGAAATTTATCGCGAAGGGATATATGGGGTTACAGTATCCAATACATGGGGATGTAGTGGAACAGACACTATCATTATCAGTGAGCAATGCGCATTTACTTTTAAGATGCCCAATGCGTTCAGTCCAAATGGTGATCAAATCAATGATGTATTTGCACCTATTAGTAACCAAATACAAAAACTGCACTTGAAGATATTTGATAACTGGGGAAGACAGGTATTTGAGACCCAAAAAATTGATGGCGGATGGGATGGCAAAGATTTTCAAGGTAACGATGCATCAGAAGGTGTATATTTTTGGAGCTTGGTATGGGAAGGAATGACGCTTGAAGGGAAAAACCAGCGTCAACAATTACAAGGTTCCGTTTGGCTCGTGAGGTAAGGTAACATTACCTTACCCCGAAATAGCATTTATCATTTTGATTATTGATATATTGTAAAACCCTTGTGCGATTTAGATGCTTTCAAAGTTTCTTCCTTGTCTACAAGGTTGTGATGAAAACTTAAATTTTCAGCAATAAGATAGCGTCTTGTTAGCTTAATAAAAGTATCAGAAAAATGTTTTAAATCTGAAATATCTTCAATTTTGTATTTTTCCCACCTATTACTCGAATTTCTGAAACTCACATATTTTGTTTTGCTGTTAAGATATAATCTACAAATAGGTTTGTTTATATGCCCATCAAATAATACGTTAAAGTAGCTTTTTACATCTTTATAGGTGATTCTTTCAATCTCAACATATTTTATCAACATGGATCGAATTATTCTCAATCCCCCTAATTCTTCTTGAGTAGTCACAATTCCATTTGAGGGTGATAATTCTTGTTGCTTTTCTTTGTATTGATCAATGATTACCATTCTTTCCCCAACTAAATCCTCTAGTGTCTCTTTTAAACTTGATTTAATAATCGGAGTATATGCTTCTACCATTTTTTTTGTTACTCTACCTTCTCTTACAGCCTTAAGAATGAACTTTATAAATTCAGGCCCTGGATCAATAAGCTCCTTAGTCAGTAATTCTTTGATAGAATTCTTGATTTTTAAATCTTCTGCAGTATCGATTAGAGATTGGGTATCAAATTCTCGTTTTCTAAAATTAGCTAATAGTACAATATCCTTTTCATTTAGTTTTCTAAAGTCTAATTCCCAAAATGGGACCTCATCCATAATGTTTATCTTTTCCAGATCAGTATAAAATTTGTATTTGATTCCATTTGTAAGAATGGCAAACTTTGATTCAGTTGCATGAAAATAACGTTTGAGTTGAGTGTGATGAAGATTTAAAGGGTCTGAGAGCTTTTTACACTCAATTAAAATGGAAGGTCGATTATCAATAAGGATACAAAAATCTACTTTCTCTCCCTTCTTTTTGCTAATGTCAGCCACAAACTCTGGCTTCACCTCTTTTGGATTATATACATTATAACCTAAAATATCTTGAATAAAGGGAATCACGAAAGTAAATTTAGTTGCTTCCTCGTTATGCACATCTTGTTTATATTTTTGAATATTACGCTTGAGCAAGTCAATACCTTCTCTAAATTCCATAATTATTTAACTAAATATTTATCTAAAACATAAAATAAATATAATAATTATATTATAAATAATAAATTTTATTGATCCCATTTCATATGTTAACTGCATTTTATCTTTAGCATTGATGTTTGCCTCGAAATTCTAATTTGATTTGACATTGTGAATAATATGTGATTATTGATCCATCTTAGTTATCTTCAGGGTAATTAAAATACTTATGCACCGTTTATTGATTATACTATGGATAGGGGTTATCAACTTCATGATGTTAAAGGGACAGTCTCATGAAGGAACAGAATTTTGGTTTGGATTTATGGAACACAGGGATGTTGGGGAGAATACTATGATTGCCATGATTACCTCAAAATACAACACTTCAGGCAAGATTTCATTTCCCCTTAGTACCTGGGAATTATCATTTACCATACAAGCCAATCAAGTAAGGATTATTCAACTTCCCAGAGGTGCAGAAACCTTGGGATCGGAAAATATTACCAGGAATGGCTTACAAATTACAACAGAGCATCCTAGTTCTGTTTATATTCATCAGTACTTTGGATTGCGATCAGAGGCAACCGCCTTACTACCCATTAATTCGACTGGCAGCGAATATTTCGTAATGTCATATACAGGCATTAATAATAATGGGATAGATTATTTTTCAGAATTTCTCATTGTCGCTCAGGAAGAAAGTACGTTGCTAGAAATCACCCCCTCAACAGTTACTCAAAAAAGAAAATCAGCCAATGAGTCATTTACTGTAACACTGGATGCTGGAGAAACTTATCAGGTAAAAGCAGCGGCATCTGATTCTGATCTCACAGGGACTCATATAAAAGGCAATAAAGACTTTGCCGTATTTGGGGGAAATGAATGGACTCAAGTCCCTACACAATGTGCCCTTCGAGATAATTTATTGGAACAAATGTATCCCGTCAATACATGGGGTAAACAATTCGTTTCTTTTCCGTTTGCTAACAATCCTCGCGATGTATACAGGGTATTGGCATCTGAAGACAATACATTAATTACTATTGAACATGGAACTCAGATAGATACATTTATAAGAAACAGAGGGGAATTTGTAGAAATATTCTTGAGTGAAGCAGCTTGCTTCAAAGGTAATAAACCTATCCTAGTAGCTCAATACATCATAGGTGTTCAGTGTACTAACTATCCCATTGGAGACCCTTCAATGGTACTCCTAAATAGTGTGGAACAAACAAGAGATACCCTCACATTTTATAGTTCGAGATTTCAAGCCATAGAAGAGAACTACGTAAACATTGTGGTACAAAGTAAAGATATAGCTAATGTGAGTTTAGATGGCCAATCCCTACTAGGAAGAGGGGCTAGTTATCGGACCATTGGCACCAACCCAGAATTTGCCTATGTAACATTGCAAATACCTTCTGGTTCACATACACTCGCATCCACGGGTTGTGGGATTTCAGCTATAGCATATGGTTATGGTGAGGCAGAATCTTATGCTTATAGTGGAGGTGCCAATTTTAATAATATCAATCCACAACCTCTACAGCAAATGGCTTGTGCTAGTGATACATTTTTGCTAGACCCAAAATTATCTCCGAATAGATATAGCTTTAATTGGGATTTAGGGGATGGTACCGTCAAAACAAGCCCCACTGTTAAACACGCTTATAAAGCACCAGGTAGCTATCAGGTTACTTTATCTGTTAGGGACGACTGTCTCAACCAATCTTTAGAAGTTGTACAAGAGTTAGTAGTAGCCCCTTTAGATACACTTGAAGCAGGGCCAGATCAAATATTATGTGAAGGAGAATCCTTTTCATTAGAGGCAGGACAAAAAGAAAATGCCATCTATAGCTGGAGAGGTCCTATGAATTTCCAATCTTCAGAATTATTACCTCAACTGGATAGTGCAGTTCCCAGTATGACCGGTGAATATTTTATAAGTGCGATCATAGACAATTGTCCAGCAGTCATAGATACCACCCAAATTACTATTATCCCCACGCCTCAACCAGAATTGGGAATGGATACCTTTTTCTGCCCGGATAAAGGAGACCGAATCATTCTCGATCCAGGATCCTTCACAGGATATGAGTGGGAAGACCAAACTACTCTATCAAGCAAGGAAATCCTGCAGGGTGGTAGGTATGATATCTGGGTCATGGATGAGTGGGGATGTATTGGTACCGATACAATTCTCATTGATGAAAGATGTCCTGCCCTGTTGAGCATGCCAAATGTATTCAGTCCCAATGGAGACCAAATCAACGATGTATTTGCTCCTATGGGAGAATACATCCTGGAATTGCAGATGAAAGTGTATGATCGATGGGGTAAACAAATATTTGAAACGCAGGAAATTGCAGGCAACTGGAACGGAGAAGATACCAACGGTAATCAGTCTCCGGAAGGGGTCTATTTCTGGCAATTGGAGTGGGAAGGGTTCACACAAACAGGTGAGCGATTCCGTCAGCAACAGCAGGGGACGGTGTGGTTGGTGAGGTAGAATCTTTAATTCTTCTACTGAATATTATCACGACAATCATGAGTAAACTGGATTTGACAATATGAAGGTTATTTAAGAGATAAAAATCATAGATCTCAATGGAAAACTGATAAAAAATCATACTTATATCCCAGAAAAGCCTATATTTATAATATCAGTTGAAGATATTCCGGTAGGAGTATATTATGTAGAATGGGAAAGTGCGAATCATACTACCTTCCGGGAAAAATTGATTATCCTACATCCTTAATCGAAACCTATGTTGCTTTCGTACACAGACAAATTTTGGAGAAATACATTTTTTTTAATAATATGTTTTTCATGTATTGGAATATTCTGCCCAACTATTCTTCATGCCCAATCCCCTACCCTATCCCTTTCAGGCAATACCTCCATTTCTGCACCACAACCTGAGTGGAAACAGGTATTCTTTCTTAGAAATACTTCCGACTCTACGACTATCCGTAACTTAACGGTAAATACTTTTCCCATATGGACTTCCGGAAGCGATTCTACCCTGGTCCAACTTAGACTGACCCCCATTGGGGAGCCAAAAAGGATAGGATTAGGAGCGGTAGGTCCTATCGATATTACTCCTGGTGACGTCGTACAACTGCAGCTCAATGCACAAATCATCCCTCAAGGTGAATACAAAAACCTATTGATCATACAATACAATGACACCTTAGAGACGCATGAATTAACTATTACTCGCACGGATGCAGTGGCATCTAACATTGAAGTCAAAGCAAAAAGCAAAATATTGGGAAGTTCCTACGGTTGGGGTTCATTCCCTATCAGGTATGACTTTCACGTGGTAAATCCAGGGAATCAACCCATAAGCTTGGAGGCCCCTAATGTCTATAATCTCGGTAGAAGCCATGCTGACCAGGATCCTGTAGCGGCTTCGCAAAACTTATTCTATTTAAATGAAACTGGGGATACGCTGCAATTTCCCCTTTCCGTACAACCTCAAAGTGATCAAAAGATCTCATTAAGTATGCACGGGTTGACACACGTAGGTAATTACACAGGTACGCTATCTGTAAGACCTAAAGGTGCTGAATCTGCTACAGAGCAAGAAATAAATATACAGGTTAGGCACTATGGACTTATTGCATTGATTGTCATCGCCTTTGGAGTAGCTTTATCCAGTTTCGTAAGAAACTATCTCACGGTTACAAGGACAAGATTGATCGGCCAAAGAAATATTGCGCAATTATTGAAGAAAGTGAATGAGATTCAGCAAACATTCCCCATGATGAATCAGGTGCCTGAGAATATTCTAAGGAGTATCAAACAACGATTAGAGGATATCATGGAAAAACTCCAGACACAGCCGGTGCCTAACGTTGACAAGGTCATAGAAAAGCAGACCCTGAAATTACAACTATTCCCAAGTTGGCTAGCAGCAAAAGAGGAAGTGGCAAGCATGAAGAACTCAGATATCACTGATAAACTCGACGAAATATTTAAAGAAGTAGAATCCTTTCTCAATGACGATACTTCTGAAGGAGAAGCACTTATTAATTCTTTTAACCCATTGCCTAAAGACTCTGGAGACTGGATCGTCCGCATCAGAAATGCCACAATCAAATACCTGGAGGAGGCAATCGATTCATGGGAAGATGATATTGAAAATCATCAGCATGTTGTTTCCGATGACACGTTGAAGGAAGACCTTAAAGCACGCGCTCAGCAAAAAAAGCAAATTAGAAGCTATATCAATGAAGGAGATTTCCAGGCTGCGTTAGCTTTATTTGAAGAAGCATGTACGTCTCATATACATCTTATGGCTGGGGATTTGAAGTTTACTATGGAGCAATCTCATCAAACACCTTGGATGATAGCTCCTGAAAATCATCAAAAGTGGTTGGATATGAAGGAAAAATGGCAAGATGAATTAAGACAAATCATTAACTCACAGGACTACGATACATCTTATGCGTTGTACATGAATGTGAAGGAAAATTATACTCGCAGCATGACGCTAGCCCTTCAATCCTGGACACAAACTCAATTATCATTACTTCAACAATCATCGAGAACAACAAATACTGAAGCAGAACCTCCCAGTGATTCTCAAACAATCATTCCACAAGAACAGGAACTTGCATCACATGCTAAAACATTAGAAGAAATCCTGACAAAATTGGACAATAAAGAATATTCACAGGCATTCAAGCAATATCAATCTGTAGAACAATCGCTAAAAGAATTATATGATCAAACCAAGACAGCAACCCGAAGCCTAGAAAAAGCTGTACCTGTAATAACTAATTTTGTAAAACCCATTTTCAAAAAGATAACTGAAAGTGTTCAGGTAGAAGAAATGAAGAAAAAGGCCATAGAAGGAGATTTCCGTTCTATTATAGACTTGTCTTCATTATCTCGAACCATTAAACTCAATGACTCGTTAGTTACAGGCATCGCGCTTCTTTTGGCTTCAATCACCGGATTGCTGCTATTGTGGCAAAAAGATCCTACATGGGGAACGTGGGAAGACTATTTACTTGCCTTCCTCTGGGGATTTGGTTTTGATCAGGCAGGCTCAGCAGCTTCTAAACCTAATCGATTGGGTAATATCAAGGAGGTCTTTGATGCATAATGCCAATGAAGCTTGCGATATTCCTTATTGATTCGTTAATAATCTTTATACCGATATCGGTTGGCTGATAAATTGATCATGCAGTATCTGAATACCCAATAGATGATTCAATAAAGCATCTTTTCTCACTAATGATACAGGATCTGTATCTGATTTGTATTCAGAAATGAATTTAGTTAATCTCGAAAGATCAAAGATGCCTGCTTCCTTGATGGCAGATTCATTCATATAGCTATCTAACAGTGCTTGTAGAGCGATTTGCTTTTTCTTCTCCGTGTGTCCGGGAGGAGCCATAAAAGCAAATTTTTCACGTTTGTATAGTACCTCAGGAAGAATATGCTTCATGGCTTCTCTCAACACCCATTTTTCTGTATTTCCTTTTATTCTTAAATGTGGTGGAATCTCTCTTGCTATTTCTGCTACATGATGATCCAAAAATGCAGGTCTTGATTCCATAGAATTTGCCATATCCACGCGGTCGCCTCCCCAATTCAAAATCTGGCATTCCAACATGGTTTTACTCCATGTGTATTGTACGATATCCAGGGGATGCCTCCCCGTAATTTGTCCACGATCAAAGGAATTGGCTATAGCTTCAATGGGATCATACCCTTCTAGTTCCCCTAACACATCATCACTTAGTAAAGGTCGAGCCAGTGCCAGGGTTTGTATCCAGGGCTGTATCCAGGAAGGAGTAAATCCACATACATCATCCATTACAGGATGACTGACCTGATCCTCTGAAAGTATCGCACCCTTGAATAATTTATTGGTTTCATCCATGAGCTTCTGATATGATGCTATCTCTTCACGGTTCTTACCCCTATAACCATGCCTTAGCATATCGCGCTTAAAAGCTGGATATCCACCAAATAATTCATCAGAACCTTCCCCTGTTACTACTACGCGATACCCACATTCGTTTACCTTTTTGCTCATACACCACTTAGCAACCCCCAATGTATTGTAAAAGGTCCGTTCGGCATGCCACATGGTTTTAATATAATTCTCTCCATACAGCTCATCAGCTGAAAGTTCGATTTGCTCCTGAACAGCATTTACACGCTCAGCCATTTCCTTGGCAATATGCGCTTCATCATACGCTTTATTATCAAAACTGATAGTAAAAGCCTGCACAGCGGATTGCTGCATAGATGACGCCAACCCTAACATAGAACATGAATCTATACCTCCTGATAAATAACACCCAACAGGAACATCAGCCTCCAGCCTGTGCGCCACAGCTTCCAACAATTTTTCCTGTACCTGTCCTATATGATATTCCTCTGATTTACTCATATCCCGCTCATCTTCTAGAGGATAATCCAGATCCCAGTAGGTGTGATCCTTGATGTCCATTCCTTCACCATTACGCTGTATCACTAGCATATGACCTGGCTCCAATGCGTTGATACCTTCAAATGCACTGGTACCTGGAACCATGGTATGCATAAGCTGATGCAGTAGAGACCGAGATGAAAATTTGCGATTGACATCTGGATGTGCAAAAATTGATTTTATCTCTGACCCCCAATAAACTGACCGATTGTGAATATGAAAGAATAAGGGCTTGATACCAAATCGATCCCTAACCAGAATTAATCGATCTTTTTCTGCGTCAAATAGAACGAAAGCAAACTCTCCCCTTAAATAGTGTACAAAATCCAGTCCATATCTCTCATATAAAGGAAGTGCAATTTCACTATCCGATTTCGTTTGAAATGATGCTCCGTCTAGTCTTAATCCTGTCCTAATTGATTTATAATCGTAAAATTCTCCATTGACTGTTAATACGTGTTCCTTACTATGACTAAATAAGGGTTGATCTCCTGTATGAAGGTCAATAATTGAAAGTCTTGCATGTCCCATAGCTAACCCTTTGCTTCTATCAATATGATATCCATACCCATCGGGTCCTCTATGATGCAAGGTTTGAGTCATATTAGCCAACCTTACTTCAGCTTCGGGCGACAATCTATCTGTTTTCCAAAATCCAGTTATTCCACACATTTATGCTATCGGTATTTTTTCTTTGGGTAAACGATCAAAACGGTTAAGTATAGAAATAAATAATGCCTGTCGGATAAAAACTGCTCCGTGGGCTTGAGTAAAGTACAGATTGTGGTGTGTACCATCCAGTATAGGATCTAATTCATCAAGTCTCGCTAGTGGATGAAGAACCACTGAATCAGGTTTTAATTTTGTATCAGCATTTAATTTAAATCTCACATCCAATGATTTATAACTATCACCTAAAAAGGCTATAGAATTCATATAAATGATATCCAGGTCGCTTACTACTTCATTGATATCGTGTGTAATTGAAAAACTAACCCCTGAATTTGTTAAAAGCTCATTAAGGTATTCACCCAGAGGATCTGCCATTTCAGATATAATCGAAATATGTCTAATATTTGATTTAAACAACATCGTCATCTGTAAGAAAGAATTTACTGCACGCATACTTCCAGGCGTGCCTAAGATTCCCAAATGGATCTTTTCACTATTTTCTAGTTCTTGTTTTAGCTTTGGTCTCCATTTTAGTATGGCAAACCAATCGGCCAAGGCTTGTGTGGGGTGTTCTCCAGATCCATTACCAGCATTGATGATAGGAATTCTAAGATTTTGTGATATCCTCTCAATCGCATCCGTTTCTGGATGTCTCATGACAACTAAATCTGCATATGCATTAAACATCTCACCTATATCTTCTAAAGATTCTCCTTTGGCTACCCCTGTAACTTTGCCA
Organism: uncultured Bacteroidia bacterium; assembly: GCA_964652565.1. Classification (GTDB taxonomy): domain Bacteria; phylum Bacteroidota; class Bacteroidia; order J057; family J057; genus JBCCTX01. The sequence goes on along the minus strand of CAZZEC010000123.1, from coordinate 8,181 downwards.
TCTTGTATACTGATGATCTTCCCATCGAGTCTCAGAACTGCACTCTCAAATGATAATCGCGTACGTGTACTTGCTTCAAAAAATGCAGTAACCACAATTTTACCATCTAATGGATGACTATTTGCTATCTCAGAAGATTCTAGTAAAGCCGCGAACTTACATATTTCCAGAACTAATTCTTTGTCAAATTGCCCTACTGAATATACACTTTGTCCTATCAAACGCTTGAGGATGTCTAAACGGATAGTGTCTTCCCTTATTAAACTACCAGGATCTGGGTTTAACCCTCCCGATACTAAAGGATCCATTTTTGACATGTCTTCTTCTGGGTTGAACTTATTCGCTACCATAGATTATTTGATCTTATATCTCTAATAAGGAGAATAATAAGCGTGATTGCTGCTACAGAAATTCCCAGCAGTGAGAGAATAATCAATACGAAAATAAAAGAAGCTGGTATCAACATGAGATTCATTCTTGGTTTAAAGATGCTGGATTAGCTTCATATAAATGATTCCAATGAAAATTATCTGGACGTATATAGGTAAATAATAATACCGTGATCATCGATACTGTTGCTCCTATCAGTGATGAGGTATACCAACCCAACCAAAAATAGGCAAGTAACCCCAGCGATGTACCTAATATCATGCCCCATAATGCACCCTTTGGGTTAGCTTTTTTCCAAAATAACCCAGTTATAATAGGCCAAATTGTACTCCCTACCATTGGCCCAGCGAAAAATAATACACTCGCAAGTGTACCAATTCGCGGCATACACACAGCCCAGGCTATCACGCCTAAACCAATAATAATACCTGCTGATACTTTTCTTAGAAGTCGCTCATCTGCCTTTGGATTGATCATTTTTCGATAAATATCCTCAGTAATCAAATCAGAAGTAGCTGCTAATAAACTATCAATACTAGAAGCCAGAGAGCAGAAGAATACAGCAAAAACAATGATAGCTCCTATCTTCCCCAATACATTTGCTGCTACTAAGGGTCCTACCATATCAGGACTAGTAATATTGATACCCAGCGATCCACTAGTAAGAGCTATAAAGCCTGCAGCAATTGGAACTGGTAACCAGAAAAAACCTGACAACAAGTAAGCTTTTCGACCAACTGATTCCCGCATAGCAAATGCCCTGCTCCACCAAACGTTACTATGGAATACTTCTCCTAATCCGAAAAATAAATTGTTAAAAATAGCAATTATCGATGCTGGCAATAATGCGTTAATCAACATGGGGCGGTCCGATGATAAGTTATCATATACTGTATCAAAATCTACAGTAGTTAACACTCCTACTCCTACTACAACAATTCCTACCATAATAATAAGTGATTGTATAAAATCGGTACCGATTACTGCATATAATCCACCAAATAATGTATATACCACACATACGATCATAATGACAGTCATACCCAGTTGGTATTGTATACCTGCTAATGCATTCATAAGTATTCCTCCTGCCATTCCCATACTGATCAACCATGTAAAACCATAAAAGATACTAATGGCCAAAAAAAATATCCATGCTGGTTTCCCATAGCGCAATCGAATAAAATCACCACTGGTATATCCATTGGGCATTAATTTGCGAATCCTACTTGCTAATGGTGCAAACAACATCAGTCCAAAGGCTGCGGTAGAATACGCAATCATACCCCATATACCCAACTGTAGTGCAAACTGGGGAGCTAGCATCGTTGTATTTGAAGTCACCCATGTCGCCATTGCAGTAGCTGCCCCAAAAGCTAATCCTACATTTCTCCCGGCAAGCATAAATCCCTCAATATTCTTTGCTTTTCTTCCCCAATATATTCCCAAACAAATCCAGAATACTCCTAGTACCCCCATTAGTATCCAACCCGTTTCTGGGGAAATAATATATGTCTGTTTTTCCATGAATTATGTTGTAGTACTTGACGCTCTGGCTCCACTTATAACTACCCATACTGTGAGGATAAATACTAAAGCACCCAATCCGAATAAGATAAAAGCTAACTCCAATGAATGATGAGTAACTGTTAAAACTATAGGCGTGGTCCAATTTCCCCCCTCGCGTCTCAATCTGTAATAATAATCTCCGTCCTTTAACCCTGAAATAAATGTTGCTTTGTCTGGACCTGTGTATACCGTTCGGAACGTTTCAAAATTTCTGGAGGTGGATTCTTGAATTTCATAAGATTCTACCTCATTTGGGCCTTCCCAAGCCAACTTGATGTAACCGTCCTGTGTAGTATTTACGGAGTCCATTTCAAAATACACTTCCTGCGCACCCAATTTCCCAAAACTGAATAGCATCACTACCATACAAATGATTGGACTCACTTGTGTTGAAACTTGCACAACAATAAAATTATTTATCAATTCCAGGATTAAAATTTAATTTTTTTAACATCACAAAAGTTAAATTAGCTACAAAGATCAAAACATTAATCTCAATGATGTATTTTTTTGCAATATCAGAAATTTTTTACCCTTTTTCCAATTATTTCTGTATACAGTTATTTGGCTTAAGTATTTTTGCTAGTTGTATTCTTAATATGTGAAGGATGATTTGTTCGGCATTACATATAAATTTAGGCATATTGTTAAGCATCTAATAATGAGTATATGTTTGAGATAAAAGGTAAACAAGAGACACTGGATTTGCTGATAGATTTTGATAAAGCTACCGGTTTACCTCTATATGAAGAACAGACAAATATCCTGCAAATTATAAAAACCTATTTAGCATTACCTTATACTATTGCTGAATATGGTTGTGGGAAAAAATGCAGTATTATCATCCGTAAACTTGTTGATCTGGGTATTCCTCCTTATGCCATTAAAAGAGGAATGATCATGGAACGTGACATGTCGACAATGGCATTAGAAGAGATGGATGCAAGAAAACGACCTCATGCACTCATAATCAATAACCCTCTTTACCACCCCAAGGATTTTTATCAAGAAGTATTACTTAAAATGTTGGAAGAAAAATCTGTGAATGTATCCATACACAAATATGAGATTCATGCCGGAGATTATGTTCTTTCACACAATAAAGAAGTACAATTTATCAATGCCAGGAGCCATATTTTTCCCATTATCACTTTTTGGGACGATAAGCTAAATCAAACACAGGAATTTATTTTAGATCCTACATTAGATCAAGATCAATTGGTAGAAGTAGAAATCATACGTGAATATTTACACGATTACGAAGCGTTGATTTTTACTGCTCCATTATTGGGAACCTTCAGGTTAGATATAAAATACCTTACTTTTCGCCAAGAAAATGACATTTCAGAATTAGTAAGACCTGATTTATTATCCGAACTTGAAGGGGAAGCCTATGCAAAAATTATTAGATCATTTAATGGTGCATCTGAAGGAAGTATTGGAGACCCAAATACATGGACATATGCTAATAATATTCCTGAAGATGACAAAGATAGACACAAAGAACAATTGGCACGCACTGGAGAAGGAGATGTATTTGACGATTTATTTGAGAATATGATTTCTTCGCGCGAAAGAGGAGAGGGTATGGTAGTTGAACTGAGAGATGAATTGTTAGCTAAATATGAAGCATTAGGCATACTTCAATTGGTTAAGCAAGATGCAGATAAAGCCGAAGAAAGTTTAGCTCCCTTAGCAGAAGCAGAACTTATTATCTCTTATTATCGTGCATTATTACAACTATTAAATTGGCAAAGAAAAGACAAACAGTTGCATCTTTTAATGCAAAGAGATTTTCAACTTAAAAAAGTCTTGGGAATAAGTAAACGTATAAGATACAGGCTGGATAAACTTGCCAAAGTCAGCAGAGACCATGAATTCCGAATTGATGCCAGAGCCCTAAATGATCAATTTATTCAAGCTTCTATTGAGACCATACGTCAAATGAACCTGGCAGGACTGGAAGTATTTATTGATAAAGTGGGAAATATTCATGGGTTATTGTTATCTGCCAGTCAAAAAGAACTTATTAACAAAGATATAACTCAATTAAAAAAAATTTCTTACAGTGCTATATGCCATTGCTCGCATATAGATACTGTGAAAGATGGAGGAATGTATGATGGGAGGCTAGGGGTACTGTCAGGAATAGAAACGGCACATATTTTATATGATTTAAAAAAATATTTTCATATCCCTTTTCCTCATGAACGAACTCATAGTGCTTTGATGGTATCCTCTTTTGTTGGAGAAGAAATGACGTTCACAGGTCAAGGGGTATCTATGCCCGGCTCATCGGCAGTAGCAGGACATCACGACCCAGAAGAAATATATCTCATGAAAAACAACCAAGAGGAAACCTACTACGAAAAATTGATCCAAATGCTCTTAATTTTATCGGAGAAAAATCAACAAGGACATATATCCTTACATAATCACTTTCTCCCTTCCCAATCCTCTGAGCAAATAATTGAAGCATGTATTGATCCTACTTATTTTTTCTCCCCACATACGTATGAACGCCATATCGAACAAGGTCCTGTATTAGACCAACGACAGATTCCACTTGTTTTGGTTGATACGATCATGGGAATACATCAAGAAGACTTTATTTTAGAAGGTGAAGAAGCGGAAAAATTAGCCCTACAGATAAATTTTCAGCTCAGACAACTAGCTCTTAAAGAAAAATTTCAAACCCTTAGAGTTACAGTAGGAATTATGGAAGGAAATCCCGAATGCATACATTCAAAAGATGTAGATTTTGCTATTAGATGTAATTTATATGGAGAAAAAAACCATGCAGGGGCTACATTGATGCAAGAGAGGCGAGATCCTGGCGTAGCAGCCGCCAGAGTTGCTGAATATTTTACTGAATATATTACACAGTTGAATGAAAAATACAACTATTCACTTATTCCTCTCATCGGAGACCTTTCTCTTATTCCAGGTACTAACCGAAATGTGATTCCAGGAAGTGCTTCTCTTTCTCTTGGTATATCAAATAGCCAATTAACCCCATCACAAGAAGATGATTTAGTCAATCAACTTCATGCATGGATTATCCACACCCTACACCCTAGAGTTTCATCCGGAGGAGAAGGTATATTTAGACATAAACTGAGCAAAATAGATTATATGAATGTCAATACTCAGGTCCGACTGGCAATAGATGTACGTGCCGATACAGAAACAATACATTCGACTTTCCTCGATGAAGTAAAAGCGTATTTGGCTTCTCAAGTGAATAATGCAAACATTCAAATATCCCCCCAGGTACATCAAAAGCTACGCCCTTATCCATTACACACTTCCGGTCAAGTACTTCAGATTGAAAGAAGTTATGGTGGTAGCCATAATCCCAATGAAGCCCAGCTTGATCATGATCTATTAAGGGGTAGCCTCATTCAATTAGAAGTCACCCTTCAATTTCTACAGCTTGATAACACGCATATCAATCTTTATCAAAGCGTAAAAAGTCTTATTCCTTCTAATTGGAGGGTATTATTGCCGAGATTTATTTCTGGTGCCTTACATGATACCTGTAATATCGCCGGAAAAATTTTGCAGCTTCAAGAAGAGTAAGCTGACGTATGACTAGAACGAAATCGTATTATTTACATATGTTTAGTATTACCCTCACAGATCCTTTTTCAACCTATACCCCCAATTAACAAGAAATACTCCAGAAATGGTTATCGTAAAGCTAATCAACAATTCTAATGTAAGGGGCTCATGCAATACAAGCCATCCTAAAAAAAGTGCAACAAAGGGATTGATATACGCATATAAGGTTACCCTTGCTACTGGCAAATACTTTATAGCATACATATAAGCCAAAAATCCAGCCACTGAGCCGACAATTGCCAGATATAAAATAGCTAACACAATCTTCATATCAATTGCCTCTGGTATGAGGGTCTCACGATTCGCCCAACTCAATATCCATAACCCCGTAGCGCCAAATAGCATTTGTATGGAAGATCGGTAGATGGGGGGTAACACCTCTCTTTTTCCTTTCACAATAATGCTCGTTAAAGCCCAACTTAAGGCACCAGCAAATGCCACTCCAATACCTATCATGTGGTTGATGTTCATGACATGCTTGAGACTTTCGTGGAACACAGAAAACATTCCAATGGCACCGAGTAGCAAACCGATAATTATGGGCCTGTTAATAAAAAAATTCCCTGTAAAGGCATTGAGGAACAGTACGTAAATAGGTATAAGTGAATAAACAAGGGCAGCTAATCCCGCGGGAATAAAATCTACAGATAAGGTCATAAGCCCTCTGGCGCCCGTAAAAAAACCCAATCCGAATATTCCTTGTCCAAGAATAGTAGGCAAATGTAAGCGAGGTGGTTTTTCAAATATGAAAGCAAGTACTAACAATAACAAGCCCCCAATGAGTTCTCTAATTCCTGTCATCATAAACACAGGAACAGATTGAATGGCAATTTTAGTGGCGATATAGGTTGTCCCCCATACTATTCCTAAAAAACCAATGATAAAAAATGATAGTGTTTTCTTGTCAATAGTACTCCTGGAGGTTTTTGCCATGTCAAGCTTGCATTGAAAAGTAAAGGTATGAAAATCTGCTTACTCACATCTGTCATTAAGCCTTTACGTGTATTTTCATTAGTGCTTTTTCAAGCCCTTTTAGTTCACCTAGCCCTTTTAATCTGCCAATGGTAGAATATCCTGGATAAAATTGCTTATGTAAGTCATCTAACATTTGTATTCCATGGTCTGGACGCATAGGAAGGGAAAAATGTGGAGAATCTACTCCTAATCTTTTGATACGGAGCTGTAGGAGTGTATGAATGATGGAATATTGATCTACATCTCCTTCTAAATGGTTGGCTTCCATAAAGTTTTTGTATCCCCATCTACTGACAGAACGCAAATGGAGAAAATGTATGCGATCCTCACATTTATCTAGAATAGATAATAATTCGTTATCAGGTATTGCCCCAAGGCTTCCCGTACAAAATGTAATTCCATTGTTTACAGATGGTATAGTATCTAGTATGTATTCAATATCTGTTGCTGAACTAACTATGCGAGGGAGTCCCAATACTGAAAACGGAGGATCATCGGGATGAATAGCTAATTTTACCCCAGCAGATTCTGCCACAGGTACTACAACTCTCAAAAATTTCAATAAATTTTCTCTGAGTTGTTCACGCTCAATCATTCGATAATTTTCAATTCCTCTTTTAAGCCCCTCTAAAGAAAACTGCACAGAATCACCCGGTAGAGCCAATAAAAAGGTATTTCTTAACTGTTCAATTTCATCTGACTGCATTTGGCTATATCTTTGTTCTGCCTTATTCCAGATCTCTTCCGAGTAAGCTTGTTTAGCATGAGCGCGTTTAAGTATATATCGGTCAAATACTACGAGTAGTTCATATTCGAATCTAAGTGTCCTGGCACGATTGGGCATTTCGAAAGATAAATCTGTTCTAACCCAATCCAATACTGGCATGAAGTTATAACACACAACACGAATCCCAGCTCTACCCAGATGTTCCAGGCTTTTACAATAATTGTCTATATATCGATTGCTTTCTGGTGTTCCTCTTTTTATTTCGTCATGTACAGGTAAGCTCTCGACTACTTCCCAGGTTAAGGGCGTACGGTTCATGTAGGTTTCTTCAATGATTTGTTTTCTAAGAAGAATATCCTTTTGGCTCCAAATATCACCAACGGGTATCTGATGTAGCGATGTAACGATCCCCAAAGCTCCAGCTTGACGTATGTCATCCAGGGTTACTGGGTCATTAGGTCCATACCATCTAAAACAGGGTAGAAATTGACTTGGGAATCTGGTAGACATAGCAAAAAACTTAAGGTGAAATTATTAGACTAGTTTCAAAAGGTTACTGAACCTCCTCCATCTACAGGTAGTAATGCACCTGTGATATATTTTCCTGCCTCGGATGCGAGAAATACCGCTGCATTCCCAATATCTTCTGGTTTACCAAAACCTGGTAAAGCAATTCTGTTGATAATTTTGGCTTTTCTCTCAGGATCGGTTTCTACTGCCTTAATGAACATTTCAGATTCAATCCAACCGGGCGCAATAGCATTAACCCTCACACCATGAGGCGAATACTCTGTAACGAGGGTATGCATCATCCCTGTTAACGCCGTCTTAGCAGTACTGTATGCTACTACTCGATCAATCCCAAACATGGCTGCCATAGAACTAATAAACAGGAT
>CAZZEC010000122.1:14187-18593 GCA_964652565.1 uncultured Bacteroidia bacterium | reverse complement strand
TCCGGCGTCCGTGGTCCGTCATCCATCGTCCGTGGTCCGTCTCCGTTGTCCATCTTCTGTGGTCCATCGTCCGTAGTCCGTCGTCTTCTATTATTTCCCCCCAATTCTTACGGATTCCAGAAAAATTTATATCTTAAGCAGCAATCATTTGTCAATATAATGTGTGGTATAAAGTCATTTTATATTAGGCTAGGGTTGAAAAGGGCAAATCATACGTACTGATATTGAAAAGAAACATGAAAAAAGACTTATCGAAGTATTGGAAGAGAAATCTGACCTACCTCGCCATATTACTCGCTATATGGTTTGTGGTATCCTATGTGTTTGGAATCATCCTCAAAGATCAACTGGGAATCGTAGGGTTTTGGTTTGCCCAGCAGGGGTCTGTATATGTATTTATTGTGTTGATATATATATACGTTTTATTGATGAATCGCCTGGATAAAAAGTACGAGGTAGATGAAGAATAATATATGAAATGCCAAATATTTGGCTGTACTCAACAATCCCTATATACTAACTATTTACATCTACGACAAAGAATATTCATTAATGGATCAACAACTACTCACGCTCATCATAGTAGGCATTACTTTCGCCATATACATTGGCATAGCCATTTGGTCGAGAGCAAGCTCTACAGGAGAATTTTATGTGGCAGGTCGAGGGGTATCCCCATTAGCCAATGGTATGGCTACTGCTGCTGACTGGATGTCGGCAGCTTCTTTTATTTCCATGGCAGGCTTAATCTCCTTTTTGGGATATGATGGTTCTGTTTATCTCATGGGTTGGACGGGAGGATATGTATTGCTGGCACTGCTCTTAGCACCGTATTTACGGAAATTTGGTAAATTTACTGTCCCGGATTTTATCGGAGAACGCTATTATTCTAAAACAGCACGTGTAGTCGCGGTGATTTGTGCCTTATTTGTTTCATTTACCTATGTAGTAGGGCAGATGCGTGGCGTAGGAATAGCTTTCGCGCGCTTTTTGGAGCTTCCCATTTATTGGGGAATTATTGTAGGAATGGCTATCGTGTTCATGTATGCAGTACTAGGGGGAATGAAAGGGATTACTTATACGCAGGTTGCTCAATATTGCGTATTGATCTTTGCCTATATGGTCCCCGCTATATTCATTTCCATCGAAATTACAGGTAACCCTATCCCTCAGTTTGGATTTATGGGAGAATATAAAGACCAGGGGGTTTCCTTGCTGGAAAAGTTGAATCAGATGCATAGTGATCTGGGATTTACGGCGTATACCGAAGGTAAAAAACCCAAAATTGATATATTCTTCATCACTGCAGCCCTTATGGTGGGGACGGCAGGATTACCACATGTGATTATTCGATTTTTTACGGTCCCCAAGGTAAGTGATGCACGTAAGTCAGCAGGATGGGCATTACTATTCATCGGGATTTTGTATACTACCGCTCCTGCGGTTGCAGCTTTCGCCCGAGCAAATATGATCGATAGCGTATCTCAGGTGGAATTTGATCAACTTCCTTCATGGGTGATCAACTGGAGAAATGTAGACCTTATTGAACTGGAAGACAAAGACAATGATGGATTGGTAGATTATACGCCCGATGCATCAACCAACGAATTTGTCCCGGACCGCGATATTATGGTGTTGGCGAACCCTGAAATTGCCAGATTACCCGACTGGGTAATCTCGTTGGTGGTCGCTGGCGGACTTGCAGCAGCGCTATCTACAGCCGCAGGGTTATTACTGGTAATTTCTACCTCTGTGTCTCATGATTTGATCAAACAAACCTTTAATCCCAATATATCTGATAAACAAGAGCTATTGTATGCCCGAATAGCAGCGGGAGTGGCGGTGGTTATCGCAGGAATAGCGGGTATCTATCCCCCTGATTATGTAGCTGCCATTGTCGCTTTTGCCTTTGGGCTAGCTGCCTCTTCTTTCTTCCCCGTCATTATACTCGGGATTTTTGATAAGCGTACAAATATGCAAGGCGCCATAGCGGGTATGGTCGTGGGGCTCATCTTCACGGCGAGTTACATCATCTATTTCAAATTTGATACTTTCCTAGGGCAGGGTACGCCAGATCAGTATTGGTTTGACATCTCTCCTGAAGGAATCGGTACATTTGGAATGATATTAAATCTCATCGTAACCTGGATCGTATCTCGGTTGACACCTGCTCCTCCGCTTCATATTCAGCAGCTAGTCGATGATATTCGCATACCGAGAAATATGAGTGGAAATGAGTCTTAGACCCGGGCAAACGCACTAAAATCATTAACAGCTACTAATCAGAAGCTTACATTAATCCAATATATACATACTTTGATTGTAATCAATTGATGATGAATTATTCATGAAATTTGGTGCGTTCGCCCATGTCTCAGACCTTCTATCATGCATTTTCAATCCAATTGAGTATATTAATCCCTAAATAGTACTTATTGTACTTTTACCTTATTAGTAAAATTATTACTACTCAGAAAATACGATTATTATGACCCTTAGGATTAACAGTTTTGATGCTTATCAGGAAGCTTATTCGAAAAGTGTGGAGGACCCCGAAGGATTCTGGGCTCAACAGGCCGAGACATTTCAATGGAAAAAGAAATGGGATAAAGTGTTAGAATGGAATTTTTCAGAACCTAATGTCAAGTGGTTTATAGGAGGGAAGCTGAATATCACTGAGAATTGTTTAGACCGACATTTAGATGTCAGAGGAGATAAAACCGCTATTCTGTGGGAACCTAATGATCCCACCAAAGAGGCTGTATCATTTACATATCGTCAATTGCATGCAGAAGTATGTAAAATGGCGAATGTGTTGAAGAAGTATGGAATAGAAAAAGGAGATAGAGTATGTCTGTATATGCCTATGGTACCTGAATTGGCGATTGCGGTGCTTGCCATAGCAAGGATTGGAGCGATCCACTCGGTTGTTTTTGCCGGGTTTTCAGCAACTGCGCTGGCAGATAGAATCAATGACGCGACGTGTAAAATGGTAATTTGCTCGGACGGAAATTTTAGAGGACCTAAACAAATACCTGTAAAGGCAGTGGTTGACGAGGCGCTGGAAAAGTGTGATTCCGTGGAAAACGTTATCGTTCATCGCAATACAGATGAAAATGTTTTCTGGAAGGAAGGCAGAGACGTTTGGCTTCATGATGAGATGGCGCAAGCCAGTACCGAATGCGAAGCAGAGGAAATGGATTCGGAAGATATGTTATTTATTCTGTACACTTCCGGTTCGACTGGTAAACCCAAAGGGGTTGTTCATACTTGTGGTGGGTACATGATCTATACTCAATTTTCGTTTCAAAATGTGTTTAATTACGAAGAAGAGGATGTTTACTGGTGTACGGCTGATATCGGATGGATCACGGGGCATTCCTACATCATATATGGGCCACTTCTTTCTGGAGCAACGACTGTAATGTTTGAAGGAGTCCCTACCTATCCAGATGCAGGTAGGTTTTGGGATATCGTAGACAAACACAAGATCAATCAATTTTACACAGCTCCTACAGCTATTCGCGCACTCATGGCCCAGGGTGATTCATGGGTAGAAAAGTACGACCTAAGTACCCTAAAAGTGTTGGGTTCAGTAGGAGAACCGATTAATCAGGAAGCATGGGAATGGTATCATGAAAAAGTAGGAAAGGGAAATGTACCCATTGTAGATACATGGTGGCAGACAGAAACTGGAGGAATTATGATTTCTCCCATTCCTCACGTTACGGAGCTTAAGCCTACATTTGCTACCCTTCCTTTACCAGGGATTCAGCCTGTGTTAGTGGATAATGAAGGAAATGAAATTGAAGATAACGAGGCTGAAGGACTATTATGTGTGAAGTTCCCCTGGCCATCTATGCTGCGTACCACATATGGGGACCACGACAGATGCAGACTCACCTATTTCTCTCATTTCAAAGATAAATATTTTACAGGAGATGGTGCCCGTAGGGATGCCGCAGGCAATTATAGAATTATAGGTAGGGTCGACGATGTGGTAAATGTATCGGGACATAGAATGGGTACTGCAGAGGTAGAGAATGCTATTGATGAGCATCCCAATGTGGTTGAATCAGCAGTGGTAGGTTATCCCCATGACATTAAGGGGCAAGGGATCTATGCTTACATTATTGTACAGCATTCCCCTCAGGACCTGGAGGACTTTTATCAGGAAATTCGTGATATTGTAAGGAAAGAAATTGGCCCCATTGCCAAACCCGATAAAATACAAATTGTCCCTGGTTTACCTAAAACGCGATCTGGTAAAATTATGCGTAGAATTCTCAGGAAAATCGCCAGCGGAACGGCAGATAATCTCGGTGATACTTCTACCTTACTAGACCCTGCTATTGTAGATGCGATAAAGCAAGGGGCTCAGAAATGAACTAATTATTAGCGTTAGA
>CAZZEC010000122.1:0-14087 GCA_964652565.1 uncultured Bacteroidia bacterium | reverse complement strand
TAATTATTAGCGTTAGAAATATACTCCAGCTACAAAGGTCAGCATACGGTTAGAAACACTCAATGCAGCGTCTTGCCCTTTGCTGATCTTGTTAGTAGCATGCGTATACCTCACATCCAGAAAGGGAGTTAAGCTTCCCTTGGAAGGATATGTTAGGTTAACGCCGAGCAACCATCCTATTTCAAATCTGTTGATAGATGCTGTAGGATCTTCCAGTAGGTTGGTTTCATATCTAATAATACGTCCAGGAAGGTATTCATGCTCAAAATGATAGGCACGGAGCATCCATCCTTGCTGAATACCGATCAAGGGAGTAAAACTGAATGGCTTTTGATCGAATTCATATCCTACCAATATAGGGAAGTCAATGTAATCCCAGGTATAGACATCATTTGGTTCAATACCGGGAGTTGGTAGGAGGGTCTCATCCAGTTGATAGCCCTTTTGATTATAGGTAATATAGTGTTGAATGCGCAAATGTTTGTGAATGCTTAATACACCTTTGATTCCCGCACTGACTCCCATATTGGTAAATGTAAGGGCCTGAGAGCGCTCAACACTTGAAATGTTCACCCCTATAGTCAGTCCGGGTTGATACCGTAGCTTTGATTCTTTTTCCTGTGAAAATGCAGTTTGAAACAAGAGAATACTAAGCGTAAAAGTGAACCATTTCATGTAAGAAGGATTAGTTACTTGCCTGTAATAAATTTACTGAGATCAAACTGTTTTCCCAAGATATGTCGGGAGAGATTAAAAAAATTTTTGCAAAATGATGGAAAAGCATATATTAGCAATCGATTTCAAAAAATGGTTAATTATTCTTTAAACATATTGAAAAACTGGTGGTGGCGTCTACGTGTTCATACATGCTGGCGGTAGCACAACAATGATATATATAGTTTAACAAAAGAGTTTACTGCCTCATCGTAGTGAACTCTTTTTTTTTATTCAATTTTTTCCAAATACTTCTATGAAAACTTACACCATACATACGCATTTCAAAAAGCTTCTGGCAGATACCGTTACACCCGTGAGTGTGTATCTGCGACTCAGAGACCGCTTCGCAAACTCCATTTTGCTAGAAAGTTCTGATTATCATGGTAATGAGAATACTTTTTCATACATATGCTGCGAACCCATTGCAAGATTTGAGATTGTACGCAAAGAGGCGAGAATGACTTTCCCCGATCAGTCCAGGGAGTCTGTACAAATCAGTGGTAAAGACCAGGTGCCTGGATTATTGCATCAATTTACAGAGCGATTCGACACCCAAAAGCTCGATATGAAGTTCAGTTATCACGGGTTATTTGGGTATCAGTCATACGATGCCGTAAGGTACTATGAAGATATAGAGATTGATACATATCAAGACGAAACCAGAGAGATTCCCGATATTCTCTATCAATTGTACAAGTACATGATTGTGATCAATCATTTTAATAATGAATTGTACATTTTCGAACACATATATGGAGAAGGTCCCTCCGAATTAGAACACATACAGAAATTGCTGATCAATCCGACCCTTCCCTACTATGGGTTTGAGCCTGTGGGTGAAGAAGAAACGAATTTTACAGATACAGAGTTTCTCGATGTCATTCAAAAGGGTAAGGATCATTGCCAAAGGGGGGATGTATTTCAGATTGTCCTTTCGCGAAGATTTAGTCAGGAGTTCCAGGGGGATGAATTCAATGTATATCGCACACTTCGCAGTATCAACCCCTCTCCTTATCTATTCTATTGTGATTATGGTTCATTCAAAATTTTTGGTTCATCTCCTGAAGCACAACTGGTGATAAACCAGGGAGTAGCAGAAATCCATCCTATTGCCGGAACATTCAGACGTACAGGGAATGATTTAAAGGATTCAGAATTGGCCACGCAACTTTTTTCCGACCCCAAAGAAAATGCAGAACATATTATGCTGGTGGATCTTGCGAGAAATGATTTGAGTAGAAATGGGAAAGATGTAAAAGTAGACACCTTTAAGGAAGTACAGTATTTCTCCCATGTGATACATCTCGTTTCCAAAGTTACAGCAGAAATCGACCCTAGCGTGTCCTCGCTACAACTCGTAGCAGATACCTTCCCTGCAGGAACCCTATCAGGGGCTCCCAAACACAGAGCCATGCAACTGATCAATCAGTACGAAACAGAAAATAGAGGATATTATGGTGGCTGTATCGGTTATTTAGGATTTGATGGAACGTTCAATCAAGCCATTATGATACGTTCTTTCTTGAGTAAGGGAAATAAGCTGTTTTTCCAGGCTGGAGCGGGTATAGTTTCCAAATCCGTTCCAGACAGCGAGCTTCAAGAAGTTCACAACAAACTCATGGCATTAAGAAGTGCAATACAACAGGCTAAAACAATAAATCAATATGAAAAAGCAACCTCAAATATTGGTGCTTGATAATTATGACTCTTTTACGTTCAATCTTGTACATATCATCCGTGAATTGGGATATGATGAGGATATGAAAATATATCGAAATGATAAAATTTCACTTGAAGCAGTAAAGGAGTATGACAAGGTGTTACTTTCGCCAGGCCCTGGACTTCCTTCAGAGGCAGGCATCATGCAGCAACTTATTGCTCAATATGCAAGTAGTAAGCATATTCTGGGAGTATGTCTGGGACATCAGGGGATTGCGGAGACATTTGGTGCAGAGTTGTACAACATGCAAGAGGTATTACATGGAGTAGCTACCTCTGCAGAGATCACCGTAAATTCTGATCCCTTATTTCAGGGACTCCCTTCAAGTTTTCAGGTAGCCAGATATCATTCCTGGGCTGTGGCTCCAGAATCTATCAATGGAAAACTCGAAGTGCTTGCCAAAGATGAAGATGGCTGCATTATGGCCATACGACACAGGGAATATCACGTCTATGGCGTACAATTTCATCCTGAATCAGTAATTACGGAACACGGAACACAAATCATGCAGAATTGGCTGGAAATGGTATGATCTACAATTAGCAATTATGAAAGAAATACTCAATCACTTATTTGAACACAATACGTTATCACGGGCAGAATCTAAAGAGATCCTGGTCAATATTGCTAAAGGAGACATATATTCTCCCTCTCAGGTAGCAGCATTTCTCACGGTATTTAATATGAGAAGTATTACAGTAGAGGAATTGAGTGGGTTTCGGGAAGCCATGCTGGATTTATGTATAAAAGTGGATCTATCTGAGTTTGATCCTGTTGATTTATGTGGAACAGGTGGAGATGGAAAAGATACGTTTAATATTTCAACGCTTGCATCGTTCATCACAGCCGGGGCGGGGATATATGTAACAAAACATGGAAATTATGGCGTTTCTTCGATCTCTGGGTCTTCTAATATGATAGAATACTTCGGGTACACCTTCACCAATGATCCCGATCATCTGAGAAGGAAAATGGAAGAGTCTCACATTTGTTTTTTGCATGCACCCTTGTTTCATCCCGCGATGAAGCATGTTGCACCCATTCGGAGAGAGTTAAAACTCAAGACTTTTTTCAATATGCTGGGACCTATGGTGAATCCTGCTTTTCCCAAGCGACAATTGGTGGGTGTATTTAGCTTGGAGTTGGCTCGTTTATATGGTTACCTATACCAGCGTACAGATAAGAACTTTGCCATCGTTCATGCACTGGATGGATATGATGAAATTTCACTTACGGGGCCCAGTAAAGTGATACGGAGAGATGGCGAAAAATTAATTTTGCCGGAAGATATGTCATTGAACAGATATGCTCCTGAAGAGTTGAAAGGAGGTACGACAATCCCTGAATCAGCAAGTATCTTTGAAAAAGTATTGAAAAATGAAGGCTCTCAGGCTCAAACAGAAGTTGTAGTTGCAAATGCAGGATTGGCCATACAGTGTGTAAAACCGGAATTAAGCCTTGAGGATGCGATTGCCACTGCCAGAGAATCTTTATTATCTGGTAGCGCCTTACAATCATTTCAATCATTTATCCAAAATTGACCGCAATGAATATTCTCGATAAAATTGTCCTTCACAAGCAATCAGAGGTAGCTGAACGTAAACACACAACCAGCATTCGTGATTTGGAAAACGCCATGCTATTTCAAAGGCCCAGGGTTTCCCTTCGCAATGCCCTGGAACAAGCGCATGCATCGGGGATCATTGCAGAATTTAAGCGCAAATCGCCTTCTAAAGGGATCATTAATGACAAGGCAGAGGTAATTTCCACAACAACAGGGTACGAATCAGCAGGAGTATCTGGACTATCCATATTAACAGATCAGGATTTTTTTGGTGGTTCAGGGGAAGATTTGATGAAGGCAAGGGAGAAAGTGACGATCCCCATTCTCAGGAAAGACTTTATCGTAGATGAATATCAGATTGTAGAAGCTAAAGCCATGGGAGCGGATGTGATTCTGTTGATTGTTGCTTGTCTGTCGAGAGAAGAAATAGTAAGATTTTCTTCATTCGCACATAGTTTAGATCTGGAAGTATTGATGGAAGTACATAATCGTGAAGAGTTAGATAAAGGCTATAATGACCATATCGATGTCGTGGGAGTAAATAATAGAAATCTCAAAGATTTCAGTGTACATATCGAGACATCGTTAGCATTAAGCGAGCATATTCCAGCGGGATGTGTGAAAATTGCTGAAAGTGGATTAAGTGATCCCAGAGAAGTAATTCGACTGAAGCAGGTGGGATTTCAAGGGTTTTTAATGGGACAAAAGTTTATGGAAACAACTGATCCTGCAGCAGCTTGTAAGGATTTTATTATTCAGTTGAACAAATTGTCTCAGGATCACGCGCTAAAAAAAATCTCATAGCTATGAATGCAATACAGTGGAAGGTGTGTGGGATGAAAGAACCTGAAAATATCCAGTCTCTATATACATACGGCCCTCATTATATGGGATTGATCTTTTATCCACGATCCCCAAGATATGTACTCAATGATCCATATTTTTCGCTACCCACTTTCAAAGGGAGTATGAAAACGGTTGGGGTCTTTGTTAATGAAGAGGTAGATGTGATCATGAATTTGAGATCGAGGTTTAATCTGGACGTTATTCAATTACACGGCCAGGAATCTCCTGAATATTGTCAGGTACTTTCGCAAGAAGGGATGGGGATTATTAAAGCCTTTTCAATTGGAAAAGATACATTTGACTTTAGCTTATTGGAGCAATATGAGGACTATTGCGATTTTTTTCTATTTGATACCAAAGGAAAGTTACCAGGGGGAAATGGATACACATTCAATTGGGAACTCTTGAAAGCATATGACAGACAAACGCCCTTTTTTCTCAGTGGAGGAATAGGACTGGCACAATTAGATAGGTTGGCCGCATTGCTGGAATCAGATATCAATATTCATGCAATCGATGTAAATAGTCAATTTGAAATTAGTCCAGGAATAAAAGATATGGAGAAGATTAGCGCATTAGCAGAGTGGCTTGAGAAATGGAATGCAGAACAAGACTAAGTCGTGCAGGACGAGCAAAGATAATGCAAAGAATTGATTCAATTATAATGATAGCACACATTTATTACAACAAAACTAACTACAAATACATTGCATATGAATCTTTTTAAAGTTGATGAGCAAGGGTATTACGGAAATTATGGAGGAGCGTATATCCCGGAAATGCTACATCCAAATATAGAACAGCTAAGGGAAAATTATCTGGACATCATTGGCACTAATGAATTCCAGCAAGAATTACATGTATTACTTCGCGATTATGTGGGTAGGCCTACACCTCTATACTTTGCCGAGCGTTTGTCCAACATATATCAGACGAAGATCTATCTCAAGAGAGAGGATTTGTGTCATACGGGTGCGCATAAAATCAATAACACTTTGGGGCAGATTCTCCTGGCGAGGAAACTCGGGAAACAGAAGATTATTGCAGAAACGGGAGCAGGACAACACGGGGTAGCCACTGCAACGGTATGTGCATTGATGGGGATGGAATGTATTGTATACATGGGAGCAGTTGATATAGAACGGCAAAAGCCAAATGTAGAACGAATGAAAATGCTAGGTGCCAACGTTGTGCCTGCTACCAGTGGAAGCAAGACGCTCAAAGATGCTACCAATGAAGCTATGCGTCACTGGATCAATCATCCTGCCGATACGCATTATATCATTGGTTCCGTTGTTGGGCCGCACCCTTATCCAGATATGGTGGCTAGATTTCATGCTGTCATTTGTGATGAAATACAATGGCAGTTAAAAGATAAAGAGGGTAGAAATTACCCAGATTATGTGATTGCATGTGTGGGGGGAGGAAGCAATGCCATTGGCGCTTTCTATCACTATCTGGACAACCCATCAGTGGGCTTGCTTGCGGCAGAAGCTGCGGGATTTGGCGTAGATTCAGGTAAATCTGCAGCCACTACCTACTTAGGTAAACCAGGTGTATTACATGGTAGTAAGACCATTCTCATGCAGACTCCAGACGGTCAGGTAGTAGAACCTCATTCAATCTCTGCAGGGCTAGACTATCCTGGAATTGGACCTATTCACGCGCATTTATTTGAGACTGGGAGAGCCTCATTTTTCTATATCTCAGATGATGAAGCGATGCAAGCAGGGTTTGGATTGAGTGAAAAAGAGGGGATCATACCTGCAATCGAAACTGCTCATGCATTCGCTGTACTTGATAAGAAGAAGTTTAATGAGGATGAGATCGTTGTTATCAATTGTTCGGGTAGAGGGGATAAAGATTTGCAAACGTATATCCAATACAAAGAGGAAATGGCTACTAATTCTAATAATGGATTACGTAAAATATCAGAATAACGTTTGATTGTAACATTGTAAATATAGTTCATGATACAAAATAGAATTATAGAATTATTTAAAGAGAAATCTTCTGATATATTAAATGTATACTGCACTGCCGGATACCCACAACTTGAGGATACCCTACCTATACTCAAGGCACTGGATGAGTCAGGAGTAGAAATGATAGAAATTGGAATGCCATTCTCTGATCCTATAGCCGACGGGCCCACTGTACAAGCAAGCAATCAGCAGGCATTACAAAACGGTATGTCTTTAGAGATACTCTTCAGGCAACTCAAAGACATTCGTCAATCTGTCTCTGTTCCTTTACTGCTCATGGGATATTTAAATCCCATTGTACAGATGGGGATAGAGGAGTTTTGCAGGCATGCCGCAGACGTAGGGATAGATGGCTTAATACTTCCAGATCTTCCTTTGTGGGAATATGAAACACATTATAAAAGCCTCTTTGATACCTATCAGCTTTCAAATATTTTTCTCATCAGTCCACAAACCTCTGAACAACGCATCAGAAAAATTGATGAGATCACAGAAGGGTTTATTTATATGGTGTCAATGGATAGTACCACAGGACGCACAGGGGAAATCTCTGACAAGCAAAAAGCCTACTTCGATAGAATACAACAAATGAACCTCAAGAACCCTCGATTAATAGGTTTTGGGATACACAATCGAGAGACATTTCAAACTGCATCTCAGTATGCACATGGTGCAATTATAGGAAGTGCATTTATTAAAAGCCTTAAGGAGACTAAAAATGTATCTGAGGCTACCAAAGATTTTATCTCCAGCATTAGAAGTAAGGTATGAAGGTTGTTCATTTATGTGAAAAACTGCCAGAAAATTGTGTAAGGGTACTCGATTATATATATCTAAATAATTAAGCGCTATAATTGATAATCTATCAATATAAAATTTATGTAAGAAATATTTACATTTTTCCTTATTAAACGATTATTTGTAGTATGCAATTAAGGCAAATAGGTATTTGTGACGACTTTTTTATATTAGAAAATGTAAAAATAGACTTATTTAGCATGAAAAATGAGATATGTGATGAAATATGCTGTAATTGAGTCCTCTTATCGTGGGATTATTAGGGTAGTTAAACAACATTGTGTGAAATGATATTCATGTAATATAATTGCGAGATACTATACCTATAATCTTACATCTCTATTTAACTTTATAACATCAATTCGTACTAATAGATGGCTGGCATCTATAGTCGGGAAAAATTTGAATGTTTAAAGTGTAATGGCTGCAAAAAAAAATCGACTAGAGTTCCGTTCACTGTTTGATCTTTTTTCGCCTAATGGACGTCAATTGAATATTGACGATTTATTAGGATCGAGCTTGAACAGACAAAAATTGAGTCCCCCGGGAATGGGACAATCTTCACTAAAATCTTCCTATCAAAAATTGCTCAACGATTACAAAGTACCGTTTGTTGCACAGATTAATGAGTCAGGAGGTAAATACGTAGTAGTTTCCAATATTAATCCCCATGAAGTAGAAATTATCAATGGGGATAGAACGGAAATAAGACCCAGAAATGCATTTCTGGATACATGGACAGGTATTGTCATGCGTGTTGACTCCAAAGGACACATTAGCAAAAAAGATTTCTCGCATCAAACCAAATTTGCTTAAGCAAATCCTGCATGTAGTGAAGTTCAATTGTGATGATGGTAAAGGTGGAATATGTTGTGTATTGACACATTCCACCTTTATGTTTTATTTATCCGGTCTAGTCTTTCCTGACATATACGTACCTGGACTTTTCCCCATCAATCGCATGTAGCAGTATCAATGTATCTTTTGTAAGTTTTTCTATATATTCTTCCCCTTGATCTTCCGAAGAAATGATGCTATCGGTATAATAAAAAGGTATCAACGGCATTTCCTCACTTTCTCCAAACTTCATGGTGTAATCATAATGAAAGGTTCTCACAGGTGCTTCAATGCCCTGAGCTTGCATATCCTTGGCAGTTAGGATCATATCCCCCACATTTAATTCTACAGCAATCCAGCTTCCGACGAGTTTACTGGGATAGGGTCTCCTTTTTAGATTCAAACTATCCGGTTCATTTTCTTCATATGATAGTGAATCATCATAATGGTCGGATGGACCTTGATCGCCGTAATTAGAATCAGTACAGGCAAGAAGGAGGCATGTAAGTATCGAGGTACAAACTAGTAACCGCATGTGTAAGCTAAGTAATTTCATCTCATAAGGAAGTTACTATTTATCCCAGAAAATCTCTTAATATTTGAAGAAATTCCTCTGGTGCTTCAGCATGAAGCCAGTGTCCTGCATTGGGAATCGATGTAAAAACCACATGAGGAAAAACGGACCGAATGTCTTCGTGATCTTCTTCGGTTACATAAGAAGATCTTCCGCCAGTAAGAAATAGGGTTTCTTTTTCGATGGGATATTCCGGACGAACCTCAGCAAGAATGTTCTCATAGTTATTTGTGATGGCTTTAAGGTTAAATTTCCAATTAAAATTACCCGAGGCATCTCTTCCCAGACTTTTTAACAGAAATTGCCGTATCGATTGATCCTGTATGGTATCTGTTAGCTGCTCATCGGCATCACTCCGATTATTGATCGTTTGAAGATCTAATGCATTAAGAGCACGAAGAATTTCTGTATGAGAAGGAGGATTCTGCTTTATACCCATGTCAGCGACAACGAGTTTATCTATTTTTTCAGGATATACCGCAGCAAACTGTATGGCTGTTTTCCCTCCCATTGAATGTCCCAGAAGATGAGATACGCTTATTCCCTCAGATTCCATCCATTCATGTATATCCTCTGCCATCGAGGGATAATCCCAAATATCGCTATGAGGAGATTTTCCGTGATTTCTCAAGTCAATAATATATACACTATATGTATCGCTTAAGATCTTAGCATGCGTAGCCCAGTTATCCAAAGATCCAAATAACCCATGTAAGATGATGAGAGAAGGACCTTGACCAAAAGTTTTATAGTTTAATGTCATTTTGCTTAATAATCGATGAACGATATTGTCATAGTTTCGTAAAGTCGTATGTAAAATTCGAGTGTTAAATATAGAATTATATTTTTTCTCGAGTATTAGGGCAACGGAAAAGGGTTCTTTACAGTTTAAATGATGTATATTTACTTATTGTAAAATGTTAATTATTAACCTTTTTTCCTCTTATTACTGGAGGAAAGAACCTGGGAAGCAATTCAGGCTTTGGTCGTGTATTGTATTCCTACTCTTGACGGGCTTGGATTCGGTGTACGCTCAAAGAACCACTGTTTTCGGAGTTGTTAAAGATAGTACTACAGGTGAAGCATTGAGTTTTGCCTCTGTTTATTTTCAGGGAACACAGGTTGGTTTGCTTACCGATGAGAAAGGTTCTTTTAATATATCTGCCCCTGAAAGCTTGTCTGTTGATACACTTGTATGTAGCTACTTTGGGTACATTCCACGTAAAATACCCATCATTAAAGGAAAAGACCAGCAATTAGACATAGAACTCGTTTCAAGTAACTACCAGCTGGATGAAGTTGTCATCGTCCCTCCTGCTTATCCCATTATTCGTAAGGCCATAAATCGCAAAGAACAAAATGACCGTTCTAAGCATGATTTTTATGAGATGGAAGCGTATACCAAGATTGAACTGGGGCTTGATGACCTGGATGAAAAGCAACGAGATAAAGGGTGGATGCGAACGTTTGGAAAGGTTATTGATGAATATCTGGATACTACGAGCGATAAGCTATACTTACCTTTCTTTATTACAGAAACTATCTCAGATATCTATTATAGAAAGCGTACCAATTCCAAAAGGGAGTACATAAAAGCTTCTAAAGTAGCTGGTACTAAAAACCAAAGTTTTTCGAGGTTGTTGGGGGATGCAAACGTAAGTATTAATATATATGATGATAACATAATTCTATTATTGAATAAAAGCGTTGTGAGTCCCATTTCTGATGCAGGATTTCGGTTTTACGATTATGATCTGATAGACAGTATGAAGATTGGCGATCATTGGTCCTATCAAATTAAATTTTGGCCGAGAAGAAAGCAATCCCCTACATTTGAGGGAGATATATGGATAGAGCAAAGTAATTACGCGGTAAAGAAAGTGGAAATGACGCTGGCAGATGATATCAATGTGAATTATATCTCACATTTTTATGTTCAGCAGCATTATGATGAATTCGGAGATGATAATTGGATGCCTTCCAAAGATTCGGTGTACATGGAGGCAGAAGTTCCCGTCCCTCCATTTATGCGCGTGTATAATTTTGTAGCAAAAAGGACTAGCACGTATGAGGATGTAAAATTTGGAATTAAAAAGCCGGATGAAATTTACACTTCTTCACGAGTGGTAAACATAAGTGAAGATGCACTGGAAAAAGGGGACGCATATTGGTTGGAAAATCGACATGAAGAATTATCTGCAAACGAGAAAAAAGCTTATAGCGTTGTAGATCGAGCCAGACAATTACCCATGTTTAAGTTTTTGAGAACCATGGTTAGAGGCTATGCAGATTTGGATAAACTAGAGATAGGTCCTTTATATACGTTCTACAGTTTTAACCAAATTGAGGGTCATAGAATAAAGTTCGGTGCCAGGACCCGTAAGTTATTAGGAGAGAAAACATCATTAGCTAGCTATGTGGCATACGGTTTTAGAGATGAACAAATAAAATATGGGACTTCTATTACCAGAATTTTATCACAAAATCCTCGTAGGGTCCTAACGGCTTCATATGCTAATGATCTGGAATTAATCGGCTCTACTGTCATCAGTAGTGATAACGTGATCAATGCCGTGGCAGGAAACGTAGCAGGTACGCAAATTTCTGGATATGAACAAGTGAGTCTTGGATATGAACGCGAGTGGTTTGAAGGCTTTTCCAATACACTTTCTGTTACTCGCAGAGAATTGACTCCCAGAGGGGAAGAATACGATTTTAGGCGCACCAATGGAAATGGAGAGGTGAGTAATGAATTAGTGAGTACAGAAGTATCTTTATTTACCCACTTTGGATGGAAGGAACGATTTCTGGTAGAAGAAGATCAATTTGATCGTATTAGTCTGGGGTCAACACATCCCATTATTGATGCAAAATATACATTAGGGTTAGAAGGTGTACTGGGAAGTAATGTCGAATTTCACAAGCTTGTGCTAGGTCTATCTCATCAGGTTCAATTAGGTACCTTAGGATATATGGACTACAGAGTGGAAGGAGGAAAAGTTTGGGGAGAGGTCCCATTCCCTTATCTGTTTATTCCTCCGGGAAATGAGACGTTTTATTTCTTTACCACGACCTTTAATGCCATGGACTTCTTTGAGTTCGTCACGGACCAATATGTTAGTGCATCTGTAAGCTACCATATGGAAGGACTTCTTTTCAACCGGATACCATTGCTAAGGAAATTGAAATTGAGAGAAGTGTTTACCATTCGAGGTGTTGCGGGATCACTTAATGATGCCAATCAGAATTTGGAAATCGAAATTCCAGATGTTACTAATCCATTAAACAGACCTTACCTGGAGGCATCAGTCGGGATCAAAAACTTTTTGAGCCTGTTTCGCTTTGATGCATTGTGGAGATTAACGCATAGAGACTTCCCCAATGCCAGAGGTTTTGGGGTTCGCATGAGAATTGATGTCAGTTTCTAGCACCGAAAACGGCACTACCAATTCTTACCATGGTTGCTCCTTCTTCAATGGCAATTTCATAATCCCCTGACATTCCCATAGATAATTCTTGCAAGTCAATCCTGGGATGCTGGATACTTGATAATGCCTCCTGAGCTTGTTTGAGCCTGCGGAATTGAGCACGTATGATATCCTGATCGTCTGTTAATTCAGCCATTCCCATTAACCCTTTGATTTTTACAAATGGATATTCGTCTAACTTAAGGAGAATATTTCTCGTTTTTTCTTCATCAAGCCCTGATTTGGAGTCCTCTTCAGAGATATTGAGTTGGAGTAGGCAGTCAATGATCCGATCATTCTTCTTTCCCTGTTTATTGATTTCCTTTAGTAGCTTTTCAGAGTCTACAGAATGAATGAGATATACAAAGGGTGCGATATACTTGACTTTATTTCTTTGGAGATTACCTATCATATGCCACTTTGCCTCAGGCAATTGCTCGTATTTCTCCGTGAGTTCCTGAACCCTGTTTTCGCCAAAGTGTTGATGCCCAGAATGAAATACCTCTTTTATCATTTCAATAGGCTTCGTCTTAGAAACGGCTATAAGCGTTACTGACTCGCTGTCTCTTCCACTCTTGTGGGCATGGGAACTTAGGGAATGTTGTACTTGATGAAGTTGATCTACTACTGACATGAAATTTTACTTGTAGCTACAACCGATTTCTGGGTGATATGTTGTAAATATGTAGCATGAAATATACAGCTAATTTTAAGAAATAGTTAAAAACGTTTATACAATTGAACTTTCACATATTATTCTTGTTTTTTACATTATCAAAAATATCCGACATCCATGAGTCGATGTTGATCCGTAAGTCTGAAAAGGAATAATACATAACTCTATTAACCAATAATTTCATGACGAGTACAAATTTTTACAGAGTCAAAAAACACACATTATTATTAACTTTTGTATTAGCAATTTTTACTTCATGCAATACTTCGACACAGCAGGCCTCAACCGATGATACTCCTGAAGAAATCAGTGATACTTCTGAAGAATTGAGCGAATTGGAAAAGGAACATCAATTATATAGGGCAGGCTATTCAGATAGTGTCAATTCGGGATTAATCACGGAGGATAATTTTACAAGTAGTCCCCGACTAGAAACAAGTGGTATAGTGGGTGATACCGAAGTCACCATTAATTATGGGTCCCCAGGTAAAAGAGGAAGGGTAATATGGAATGGATTGGTTTCTTATGATCAAGTGTGGGTGAGTGGCTCTCATTGGGCTACAGCAGTAACATTTAGTCAGGAGGTAACAATTCAGGGTGTAACTGTTCCCGCAGGCATGTATTCTTTCTTTACTATTCCCGGACGTGAGACGTGGACGTTGATTCTCAATGAGAGATATGATCAGCATCTGGCAGATGATTACAAAGAAGAAGAGGATATTGTAAGAATGACAGTTACTCCAACTATCCTCGAGGAGGTAGTTCATCGTCTTACTTATGAGATCAAAAGCATAGATGATACTCAAGGTGAAATCATCATGTTCTGGGATCAAATTCAGGTAGCCATGCCTTTTGAAGTGATGTAAGTGGAGTATATTGAAAATGTATTCGATAAACTAAGTG